>CAYGOX010000381.1:0-3370 GCA_964351485.1 uncultured Halioglobus sp. | reverse complement strand
CGTTGATGTGCTTGATGCTTGCGACAGTGCCCTCGTCGACGTCGATATTCACCGAGACCCGGTTGCGCGGCTCCGGCAACACCTCGGTTTCGATATTGGCGTCGTAGCGACCCTGCTGCACATACTGGCGCTGCAGCTCAAGTTGCATCCCCTCCAGCGTGGAACGCTGGAAGACCTGGCCAACGGCAAGACCGGCGCTCTTGAGGCCGTCGAGCAGCGCCTCTGTCTCAATGGCCTTGTTGCCCTCGATATTGATCTCACTGATGCTGGGGCGCTCGGCGACCATGACGACCAGGACATTGCCGTCGCGGCCGATCTGGATATCGTCGAAATTGCCAGTGGCGAAGAGGCTGCGGGCAGCGGCGCGCACCAGGGTGTCGTCGGTCACGTCACCGACCTTCACCGGCAGCGCGGCAAACACGGTACCGGGAGAAATCCGCTGCAGGCCTTCGACACGGATGTCGGACACGATAAAGGACTGGGCAAAAACCGGGCGGACTGCGAATACGAGCAGCAAGCCCAGCAGGATCGAGAGTCTGTTTATCAAGTTACGCTACCACCGATACCAGGGTCGGCAGGTGTGACGATACCTGCCGGACACGTTGTCATTGTTAGCTCACCCGGGGCCACTCGCAGGCCCCTACAGTCGGGTGAAATCGTTATACAGGGCAAACATCATAATGCCCATCACCAGGAACAGGCCCACCTGGTAACCATAAACCTGTATCCGCTCCGGCACAGGCCGACCCGCCACCAACTCGACGGTATAGAACAGCAGGTGCCCGCCATCGAGTACCGGGATAGGCAACAGGTTCAACACCCCCAGACTCACACTGAGCAGGGCCAAAAAGCCGATGTAGGATTCGAGCCCGGACTTGGCTGAAGAGCTGGCAACTTTAGCAATGGTGATAGGGCCGCTCAAGTTTTTTGGCGAGACCAGGCCCTGGAGCATTTTCTTGATCGTCGACAGGGTGAAGACGGTCAGGTCCGCCGTGCGCTGGAGGGAGGCGCCGAGCGACTCCAGCGGCCCCCGGCTGAACTGGCGCACGAGGTGGTCGGGCATTGGCGCGAGGCTCGGCTTTACCCCGACGCGGCCGATGACCTCACCAGAGCCCACGGTAAACGCCTCGGGCACCAGCGTCACCGTGTAGAGGCTCCCCTCGCGCTCATATTCCAGCGCAATGGCCTGTCCGGGCCGCGCGCGGACGTGCTCCAGCCAGTCGTCCCACACCGGCATCGGGGTGCCGTCAGCGGCAATCACCTTGTCGCCGGCCTGCAAACCGCCGGTACTGGCCGGACTGTCGGGCAAGACCTCGCTGATCACCGGCACGATATCGGGCAGGTAGAGCGTCAGCCCCAGGCCGCCAAAGATATCGGGCTCGTCCTGGTCCGACAGCCACCGGTCGATGCTGGCGCCGGTTTCCTGAATGGCGTCCGAATCGGGGTACTTCACCGAGAAGGTCAGAGTGCCGGTGTCACCGATGCGTTCGATCAGGCGAAAGCTCAGCGCCTGCCAGGTCGGCGTTTCCCCGCCGTCCACCGCGACGATTTCCTGGCCGGGCTCCAGACCGGCACGCTCGGCGATCGAACCCGCCTCCACCTTGTCGACAACCGGCACGTAGCCGGATTCCCCCGACAGGTAGAGAAACCAGTAGGCGGCAATCGCCAGCAGAAAATTCGCCAGCGGACCGGCGGCGACAATCGCGATGCGCGACAGCACCGGCTTCTGCGTGAACGCCTGCGAGCGTTCATCCGCCGAAACCTCGCCCTCGCGCTCATCGAGCATCTTGACGTATCCACCCAGCGGAATAGCGGCGATGCTGTACTGCGTACCGAGTCGATCACGCCAGCTGTACAGCGCCGGTCCAAACCCGATGGAGAATCGCAGCACCTTCACGCCACAGCGCCGGGCCACCCAGAAATGCCCGAATTCGTGCACCGCCACCAGAACAGCGAGGGTAGCCAGCAGGATCAGGACTGTGTTGATCAATTCCATGGTTACTGTTTTACCGCACTGCGGGCAGATCGTTGGTCAGCGATGAAGGCCATCGCGATCTCGCGCGCCTGGGCATCTGCAGCTTCGACCACGCCGAGGTCCGTCGGTTCAACGACCGGGATCGCACCCAGTGTGTACTCGATAATCCGGGGGATCCCGGTAAACCCCACCTCGCCTTCCAGGAAGGCTGCGACCGCGACCTCGTTGGCCGCGTTGCACACCGCCATCGCGGTACCGCCGGCGGCCACAGCCTCGCGCGCCAGCCGCAGGCAGGGGAAGGCCGCTTCATCGGGCGCCTCGAAATCGAGCCGGGCAGTCGCCACCAGATCCAGGGGCTCGACACCGGCATCGATACGCTCCGGCCAGGCCAGGCCATAGGCGATAGGTGTGCGCATGTCGGGGTTACCCAGCTGCGCCAGCACTGTCCCGTCGGGATACTGCACCATGGAGTGGATGATGCTCTGCGGGTGCACGACAACATCGACCTGTGAAGGCGGCACGTCGAACAGCCAGCAGGCCTCGATTAACTCCAGCCCCTTGTTCATCAGGGTGGCGGAGTCGACGGAAATTTTCCGTCCCATGGACCAGTTGGGATGCGCGCAGGCCTCGTCCGGTGTCACATTGTGCATTTGCTCAAGGGTGCGACCGCGAAACGGTCCGCCCGAGGCGGTCAGCAGGATACGACTGACGCTCGCCATCTGCGGCCGCGCACCCGCATCCACGGGCAGGCACTGGAAAATGGCGTTGTGTTCGCTGTCGATCGGCAGCAGTACGGCGCCGGCCTCGCGAACCGCCTGCATGAGCAAATGACCGCCCATGACCAACGATTCCTTGTTCGCCAGCAGCAGTGTCTTGCCCGCGCGCGCCGCGGCGAGCGTCGAGTTCAGTCCGGCGGAGCCGACGATGGCGGCCATTACGCAGTCAACCGGTCCGGCCGTCGCAACCTGGACCAGCCCGTCCTCACCGTGCAGTACCTCGACACCCAGTGTAGGGGGAAGACGGTCGCGCAATGACTGGGCGGCGTCGGCATCCATCATCACGGCATACTGCGGTGTGTGTGCCAGGCACTGGTCAACCATGGCGTCGACCGATGAGTTGGCGGCAAGCGCGTAGACCCGGTACCGGTCCGGATGACGCGCGATCACATCGAGCGTGCTGACCCCGATTGAACCGGTGGAGCCCAGGACGGTGACAGAGCGGGTGGTCACCTCACCAGCCCCCCAGCATCAGGCCCAGGGTAAACACCGGGGCCGCTCCGCAGATGCTGTCCAGGCGATCGAGGATACCGCCGTGTCCGGGCAGCAGGCTGCCGCTGTCTTTCGCCCCGCTTTCGCGCTTGACCATACTGACCGTCAGATCACCGACCACCGAGGT
>CAYGOX010000380.1:0-3420 GCA_964351485.1 uncultured Halioglobus sp. | reverse complement strand
TGCGCAAAGCATCGCGTTCCTCCTTGAGGCCGAGTCCATCTCCGCCAGGATTTTCAGCAGCGGCCAGATGCTGCTGGAGACCGCGATTGACGATACCCCCGCCTGCGTTATCACCGAATCCCAGTTGCCCGACATGAGTGCACTACGCCTGCTTCGCCAGTTCCAGCTTCACGGCATTGACGCGCCGGTTATCGTATTGTCGAGCAGCGTCACCGGCGATATCCCCTCCGCGGTGGACGCAGTCAAGGGCGGCGCCTGGGATTACCTCGAAAAGCCCTTCATGCAGCGCCAGCTGATGCGCAGTGTCCGCTCCGCGATGGAGAAGTCACTGGTACCCGCCTGACCGCCACTCAAGGCGCCCATCAAGGCTGGCTTTTTCGGCGCCGAGTTTCGATAATCTCCCATTCGCGGGGCCCTTTGCCGCCGCATACTGACAGGATGTACCGGGATGACGGCGCTCGCACTGACTGCGACAGCGGCTCTTGCCCTGCTCGCCATGGCGTTTGTGTGGACGTATTGGCGCTATTTTCACAACCGCAGGCTACTCGCACAGGATTACCAGGCGCCCCTGGCGTTACGCCGCTCATTCCACGTCTGCCTGCTCTTCCAGGTCGCCAATGGGCGGCGTCTTGACGAAACGGCGCGCCAGGTTGCTCACGCGATCCTCAGCGGCGGCGATGTCAGGTTGATCTACGCCGGGCAGGTCGTATTCAATCTCGATTCAGCGCAGCTTGGACCGACCCGGTGGGACGGCCTGCTGTTCTTTGAACTGCCCTCGCGCGATCGCTTTAACGCCGCCTATACCGAGCGGTTCCGGCGCGTGCGCGAACAGCTGCCGGACAGCTACCTGTTCGGCGTGCGCCGGTCGGCACTGGGCAGCAGTGTCGCCCCGCTCACGGTGTTCGGACTGCGCCTGTCAGAATTGCTTCGCGGGCGATTGAAAGCCGCCCCGCTGATCGAGCGCCCCGAGTTGCGGGCACTGCCGGAACACGGCAGCGTCCACGATCATGTCCGTCGGCTGCAGGCGGCCCACGAAATCAACCGCACCAGCCTGGTGGTCTATACCCTGGCCCGCCATGACCGCGACTCGACGGTTGCGCCCATCGAGGGCCTGACACGGCGGCTGCTGGCGCGACTGGCCCGGCACAGCATGGGGCCACTGCACAACGGCCAGTTTCGCCGCATTGAGCACAATGCGGTCTTCGACAACCTCTTCAGCATTCAATATCCCAGCGCTCGCGATTTTGCCGACCTTCTGCTCAGCCAGTACCATGAAACCATTATCGACAATCCGGCCCTCAACGACGCGCTGGTCCTGCCCACGGTTCCCATTACGGCGCGTTTGTAACATCGAACATCATTCCGCGCGCAAACTACGGGCGCGTCTTGTGCCACGCAGGTACTTATGACAGTCTAAGTGCCAATTTAATCTCGAGGCTCGTTCAGCGCCGGGTACATCATGAAGTTTGACAGTGCAGTTATCGTCGTCACCGGGGCCGGCAGCGGAATCGGCAGGGCCCTGGTCGAAAAATTCACTTCACTGGCACCCAGCGCTGTCGTGGCGGTCGATATCAACCTGGAGAACGCCCAGGCAACGGCCGAGGCCTCTGGCGCTGTCGCCATGCAGGCCGATGTCGCCTGCGAGTCTGATGTAAAAGCCGTCATCGAGCAGGTGGAAGCCGATATCGGCCCGATCGACCTGTTTTGCTCCAATGCCGGGGTGATGGCCGGCGAAGATGAGCAGTCGTCCAATGACGAGTGGCAGCTGTGCTGGGATGTGAACGTCATGTCGCACGTGTTCGCCGCCAGGCACCTGGTGCCCCGGATGATCGCACGCGGTGGTGGCACCCTGCTCAATACCGCCTCCGCCGCGGGACTGCTGAACCAGATCGGGGGCGCTGCCTACGGCGTGAGCAAACATGCCGCGGTAGGGTTTGCCGAGTGGCTGGCCATGACTTATGGCCATCGCGGGATCAAGGTCGCCCTCCTCTGCCCCCAGGCCGTACGCACCGCAATGACTGTGGCGTCGGATCACGAGGCGATCAAGGCCGCGGCTTCGGACGGTATGATGGAGCCGGAGGAGATCGCCGACATCGTGGTTGAGCACCTGGAGCGGGACGCCTTCCTGATCCTCACACACGATGAGGTCAAGACCTACATGCAGCGCAAGACCGCAGATTACGATCGCTGGGTCGGGGGCATGAATCGACTGTTACAAAAACTGACAGGGGCATAACCTGTCCGCATTCGGGGCCTGAAAGGACTTTGATATGAAGAAACTGCTCGTCGTTATCGCCGTTCTGGCGCTGGTGGTGTACTGGCAAAGGGCGACCCTGTCCCAGAGAATCATGGCGCGTGGCGCCGAGGCCGCGCTGACGACCAATGTCGTCGACCAACTACCCGATGGACTCCACGTTGCCCTGTGCGGGGCCGGCGGCCCGCTGCCCGACCCCAGGCGCTCGGGGCCCTGCGTCCTGGTGATCGCCGGCAAATCGCTCTACGTGGTCGACGCCGGAACCGACGGTCTGCGCAATCTCAATCGCATGCGCTACCCCACCGGCGCAATCGACGGTGTGTTCCTGACCCATTTCCACTCGGATCACATTGACGGACTCGGTGAACTGGCGACCATCCGCTGGGTTACCGGCAACCACCAGGCGCCACTACCTGTCCACGGTCCCACCGGCGTCGAACGCGTTGTGGCCGGCTTCAATGCCGCCTACTCCCAGGACGCCGGCTATCGCAACGCGCACCATGGCGACGCGGTGGCGCCTCCGACCGGCTTCGGCATGGTGGCCAGGGAGTTTGCCGCGCCCGCACCGGGCGAACTGGCGACGCTGGTCGAAACAGACGATCTGACCATCTCGGCGCTGAAGGTCGATCACACACCGGTCTCACCGGCAGTGGGCTATTTGTTCAACTACAAGGGCCGCACCGCGCTGATCACCGGCGACACCAGTGCCTCGGACAACGTTACCCGCTTTGCGCAGGGCGTGGACCTGCTGGTCCACGAAGCGCTGGCACCGCACCTGGTGATGATCATGAACGAGGCCGCCCAGGCCGCCGGGAACACCTCGATGGCGAAGATCACGATGGATATCCTCGACTACCATGCCAGCCCCGTCGAGGCCGCCCAGACCGCGCGTGATGCCGGAGTCGGTCACCTGCTCTACTACCATATCGTGCCCCCGCTGCTTGTGCCGGGCACTGAAGCGGCGTGGCTCGAAGGTGTGGACGACGTGTTCGAGCACTACACTCTGGGCCGCGACGGCACCGCTTTCTCGCTGCCGGCGAACTCCGACGCCATCGAGCAGATCAGCAAGGGGCTCTAGGGCCGGTACCAGATCGGCGAGGTGTAGGCGCGCTCCTGCAGAGTCGCCGGCCCCTCGTCGGGCACGTCAATGCCCAGGGCGATACTGT
>CAYGOX010000379.1:1453-3436 GCA_964351485.1 uncultured Halioglobus sp. | reverse complement strand
GCACCAGCGGAACGGGCCATCTGGGCACCTTTCCCGGGCTTGAGCTCGACACAGTGAACAACCGAGCCAACCGGAACATTACGCAGGGGCAGGCAGTTGCCTACCTTGATAGGCGCTGTCGGGCCAGACTGCACGACATCACCGGCCTGAACACCGCGCGGCGCGATGATGTAGCGGCGCTCGCCGTCGGCGAAGAGGAGCAGTGCAATGTGGGCTGTGCGGTTGGGATCGTACTCGAGACGTTCGATCTTGGCGGGGATGCCGTCCTTGGTGCGCTGCTTGTGACCACCGCCGATATGACGGGTGGTGATGCGGCCGCGGTTGTTGCGACCACCGGTGCGTGACTGACGCTCCAGCAGCGGCGCATAAGGGGCGCCCTTGTGCAGATCGTCTCCGGTAACACGCACGACATGGCGGCGACCGGGCGAAGTGGGCTTGCTTTTCAGAATTGCCATTTCAGTCCTACTCCTTAATCGGCAACCGCGAAGTCGATGTCCTGGCCCTGCGCCAGACGAACATACGCTTTTTTCCAGGTCGGCTTGGTGCTGTAGCCATAGCGGTTCCGCTTGGTCTTGCCTTTCACTTTCAACGTGTTGACGTCAGTGACAGTGACCTTGAACAGCTGCTCGACTGACCTCTTGATCTCAGCCTTGGTAGCGTCCACGGCCACCTTGAACACGTACTGGTTGCTGGCATCAGCGACAATCGCCGCCTTTTCCGAAACGTGCGGGCCTACCAACACCTGGAAGATACGCTCCTGGTTCATGCCAGCATCTCCTCAAACTTTTTCACCGCGTCAACGGTAACCATCACTTTCTCGTGACCAATCAGGCTCACCGGATCGACGCCGTCGACATCGCGGACATCAACCTTGTGCAGGTTGCGCGCCGCCAGGTACAGGTTTTCCCCGACCTCGGCCGATACGATCAGCACGTTGTCCAGACCGAGCTCACCGAGTTGCTTGCTCAGCAGCTTTGTCTTGGGCGCCTCGATATCCAGGCTCTCGACCACCACCAGGCGATCCTGGCGAGCCAGCTCGGACATGATGGAGCGCAGTGCTGCGCGGTACATCTTCCGGTTGACCTTCTGTGAGTGATCCTGCGGCTTGGCCGCAAAGGTCACACCACCCGAACGCCAGATGGGCGAACGGATTGTGCCCGCACGCGCCCGACCTGTACCTTTCTGGCGCCAGGGCTTCTTGCCGCCACCGCGTACGGCGGAGCGATTTTTCTGGGCCCGCGTACCCTGGCGCGCGCCTGCCAGGTAGGCAGTCACGACCTGGTGCACGAGATCTTCGTTGTACTCTCTTGCAAATGCAGTATCGGAGACAGATACCGTGCCCGCTTCGCCACTTCCGGGCTTCAATACACTCAATTCCATGCTGGCAACCCCTTACGCTTTGACCGCGGGACGAACAATGACGTCGCCGCCGGGTGCGCCAGGCACGGCACCCTTGATCAATAACAAATTGCGATCGACGTCTACCCGCACGATCTCCAGGCCCTGGGTGGTGACATTGGCAGCACCCATGTGTCCGGCCATCTTCTTGCCCTTGAACACGCGTCCGGGAGTCTGACACTGACCAATGGAGCCGGGCGCACGGTGCGAAATCGAGTTACCGTGCGTGGCGTCCTGCATCTTGAAGTTCCAGCGCTTAACACCGCCCTGGAAACCCTTACCCTTGGACTTACCGGCTACATCCACTTTCTGGCCAGCCTCAAAGCGCTCCACAGTCAGCTCTGCGCCAACTTCCGGTGCCTCGTCGGAATCTGCCAGGCGGAATTCCCACAAACCTGTACCAGCCTCGACACCCGCCTTGGCAAACTTGCCGGCTTCTGCCTTGCTGACCCGGGACGCCTTACGGCTTCCTGTTGTTACCTGAATCGCGCGATAGCCGTCGCTATCGATATCTTTGATTTGAGTAACGCGGTTTGGAGAAATCTCCACTACGGTTACTGGAATTGATACGCCGTCTTCGGTAAA
>CAYGOX010000379.1:0-1443 GCA_964351485.1 uncultured Halioglobus sp. | reverse complement strand
TTTCCGGCCGACTAAGCCAATAGTCATTTTTCTAACCTCTTCAGTGTACGGGGCTCAACCCTCTATGGCCGCCCTCATACGTTCTTGCCAAGGGCGTTACACACCCACGGCTCACGCCGTGAGCTTGCTCGGTTGCTGCTGCGCAGCTAGCCGAGGCTAATCTGGACTTCGACGCCTGCTGCCAGATCCAGTCGCATCAGGGCGTCCACGGTCTTTTCTGTGGGCTCCACGATGTCGAGCAGACGCTTGTGAGTACGAATTTCGTACTGATCACGGGCGTCCTTGTTCACGTGCGGCGAAATCAGCACGGTGAACTTCTCTTTCCGGGTTGGCAGGGGTATAGGGCCTTTGACCTGCGCCCCTGTGCGGCGCGCAGTTTCGACGATCTCCTGGGTCGATGAATCGATCAGGCGATGGTCGAATGCTTTCAGCCGAATGCGAATGCGTTGATTCTGCACCAGATTTCACTCCAAACAGTAAAAAACCAGAGGCCCGCGAAGGAACCCCCGAAAAAAGGAACGCGAATTCTAAAGACCGCCCCAGGCAGTGTCAAGATGGCCGGAGAATAAATTCAGGTGCTTTTGTCACCCGGCAGGATTAGAAGAAACGGCTATATACAGACGAGAGGTTATATCCGTTTTCCTGAACGTGGAGAGCGATCCCAGGGCCACCCCCAAGGCTATCCTACTCGGCGCAATCGACACAGAGAGTCGTTTCGGGAAGCGCCTCTAACCGCGCCTCGGGGATCGTCGCTTCGCAGGCTTCACAGACAGCATAGGTGCCATCGTCGATTCTCTGCAGGGCTGCGCGCACTTCGCGGATGGACTGCACCGTCTCATGACCAATCGCATCCAGCACCTCGTCGTTTTCACGCTCCTGTGCCTGCTCGGCGGAATCCACTGAGTGCGGCTGGCTGACATCGCGCTTGATTTTGGCCAGGCGCGCCTCCAGGTCGGCGAGCCTGGACTCGAGTTCGGCACGGATCGATTCAAAACGCATGATCGGCAATCCCCCTCAGGCCGCAGCAGTCAGCATGCGATACAACTCGTCTTTCAGGTGAAGGCGTCGCAACTTGGCATCTTCTTCGGTGCGGGTCGATACCGGCGTCACCTCATCCTCCATCTTCTCGATACTGCGGGTGAGCTCATGGTACTCGTCAAACAGCTTGCGGAAATGCGCATTGCCCACCTTCAAGTCATGAATCTTGTCCCTGAGTTCGGGAAATTCATGCACCAGGTCGTGATGTTCTACTGACATACAGCCTCCAATACCTTGCGGTCATTGTCTCTGCCTTCAGCATACCGGGGCCTGCTCTGGAAACCATGATCCAGGTCAGTTTTGAAACAATCGGAGGAGGTGTGGTGGGAGTGAAACCAGAATAGAGATGGGCAGGCCGGATTCGGCCTGCCCGGGAGGAAATAGCGTTACTCGAGGATCTTGGCT
>CAYGOX010000378.1:3178-3446 GCA_964351485.1 uncultured Halioglobus sp. | reverse complement strand
GGATGCCCAGGTCGATAAGGCCGTGGCGGGCGATCTGGTCCAGCATGTGCTCCAGGAAGGGAATGCCGGTGTCGAATTCGGATTTGCCGGTGCCGTCCAGGTTCACCTCGACGGTGATCTGGGTCTCCAGCGTATCGCGTGTGACTGCTGCCTTGCGCTCAGCCATGATGGACTCTCTCTAGTTCTGCGGAAGAACCGGCGAAAAACCGGGGACAGCCCCCAATAAAACGTCGTTTTATTGGGGTCTGTCCCCGGTTTTTCCGGTTTT
>CAYGOX010000378.1:0-3168 GCA_964351485.1 uncultured Halioglobus sp. | reverse complement strand
ACCGGCGCGCATTATAGGGCAATGCAGGGTCCAATTCACTGGCACTTTGCCGGGATGCCGGTCATCATGCGCTCTTCGAGTTACACGTCAGCGCAATGCACGACAACGTCTCCTTCTCACAGCGCGTACTGGCCTGGTTCGACGAGCACGGCCGCAAGGACCTGCCCTGGCAGCGCGATACCAGCCCGTACCGGGTGTGGCTGTCTGAAATCATGCTGCAACAGACGCAGGTGAAGACCGTCATCCCCTACTACGAGCGCTTTACCCGGCATTTTCCCGATGTCCACGCCCTGGCGAGCGCACCGCAGGACGAGGTGCTGCACCTGTGGACGGGGCTGGGCTACTACGCCCGGGCGCGCAACCTGCACAAGGCGGCCAGGGTGGTGAGCGAAACCCTGGGCGGCGAGTTTCCCGACACCGTTGAGGGGCTGAGTGAGCTGCCCGGCGTGGGGCTCTCTACCGCCGGGGCCATCGTCAGCATCGCCTTCGGCCAGCGCGCGGCCATTCTGGACGGCAACGTGAAGCGCGTGCTGGCGCGCTATCACCGCGTGGACGGCTGGCCCGGGCAGAGCGCCGTCCACAACCGGCTGTGGGAGATCGCCGAGCACTACACACCGCACGAGCGCTGCAACGACTACACCCAGGCGATGATGGACCTGGGCGCCACGCTCTGCACCCGCGCCGCGCCGGCCTGCTCCATGTGCCCCCTGGCCGATGACTGCGAGGGGTACGCGGCGGGCGATGCGCTCGACTACCCCGGCAAAAAGCCGAAGAAAACCCTGCCGGTAAAGGCGACCCACTTCCTGATTGCGCGCGCACCCACCGGCGAATTGTGGCTGCAACAGCGCCCGGCGAGCGGTATCTGGGGCGGCCTGTGGTGCTTTCCCGAGGTGGACTCGGTCGAAGCGGCCTCCGCGCAGGCCGAGGCGACCTGGGGCGAGGCGCCGGCGGGTGTCGACGCCCTAACGCCCTTCCGGCACACCTTCAGCCATTACCACCTCGATATCACGCCCGTCATCGTCGACCTGCCCCGCACACCAGCCGGCGTCATGGAAGGCGAAGGGCAGCTTTGGTATAACGTTCGCCAGCCCGCGCAGGTGGGCCTGGCCGCCCCGGTCGCGCGGCTGCTGCAGGCCCTCGCGCCGAACACAGATTCCACGGAGTAACCCCATGACACGTACGGTGTTCTGCAAAAAGTACCAGGAAGAGAAGGAAGGACTGGCCGCGCCGCCCTACCCTGGCCCCAAGGGCCAGGAGATCTTCGAGACCGTCTCCAAGCAGGCCTGGGAGGACTGGCAGGCCCACCAGACCATGCTGATCAACGAGAAGCAACTGAGCCTGATCGACCCCGAAGCCCGCAAGTACCTGCAGCAGGAAATGGACAAGTACTTTGCAGGCGAGGACTACGACCGCGCTGAGGGCTACGTGCCCCCAACGGAATAGGCGTCACACCCGAGGCGCGGCCCGCTTGACTAGGACAGGCCAGACGGGTTTAATACGCGCCTCTTGCGGCGTCTCCGCCGCGTCCTGACTTATGCCCAGATAGCTCAGTCGGTAGAGCAGGGGATTGAAAATCCCCGTGTCGGCAGTTCGATTCTGTCTCTGGGCACCATATAGCATTCCCTATCAATAGGTTACGTTTATTCTCCTTCCACACAAGGGAACACCATATTCCCCGTGTCGGAGAAACTAATAGTCTGATTAATTTGGATTTTTCATTCACTGTTTCCGAAAAAGTGAATAGCTTTCCCGATCAATCAACACGAAAAACACAGATCAGGCTCTTAGTCTGGCCTTGCCGATCAGAGTGTGCATCTATCTTTGGCGATGCCAATGAGCATAGTGCGGCACAGTACGCATGCGTATCGAAAGTCTCGTTTTTAATAGCCTCAAAGAGGCTCCGAAGCCAGCGAGAGGTTTCAGCAAACCAAGACTAAGAGCCTAGAGTGATTCTCTTCCTTCTACCATGGGACGACTCACGATTTTGTCCTATGATTAATGTTCTCGATGATCAGAATAAAGTCGCTAGAGCGACAAGGAATCTCCGATGACAGCCCTCTATATACGCCGTGGCCTAAGCATTCTGGCCAGCTGGTTTTTCTGCTTTCTCCCGCTGAGTTCTTTCGCGATCCCGCCTGGATATGAGTTGCAGTATTTCACTGATGGCGACGAGTTTTCTCTTTTCATTCCACATCAATTTAATAATAACGGAGAGCTGATTTTTAGGGATCAGAACGGACCGCTTGTTCTATCTACGGAAGGGAGGGTGATCACAATCCCGTTTGGAAATTTAGTTGTTCCAGGCATTAATTTTCCTGACTCTAATGCGAGGATTTGCAGTCTTGGAGCACCGTTAGGATTGAAAGACGATAGAGCGATTGTCTCGCAGTTTTACTGTCCAGGTGGCTCGATTATTGCCGAGTACAATGATATTGCCCCTCCTCTTGCATTTGCCTCTACTTTTGCTGGTGAGAATATGGAGGACTATCCCATTGGTCCTGTAGCCACTGTGTTCAGTGAAAATGACACCATGGCGTTCCTGGCAAAAATGACACCTTCTCAGGGTTGGTCAGTGCTTAGAATAAAGGACGGTGATGCACCTGAGGTAGTGGTCCCGAACGGAAGCGGCATAACTATCGGCTCTGTTCTTGGGGTTACATCCCAGCATGACGTGTTTTTCTGTGGCCAAGACGGAACGGGGTTGAAGCAGTACTTATACAAGAACGTTGGCGGACTACAGACTATTTTTTCAACTCCGGATGATCCCGTGCAATGTGGAACAACTACCACTGAGCAGCGAAATGCCATCAGCGAAGACGGCAAAATTGTCTTCTCAGACGGAAGGTATATTTACACTCAGGCTGCTGCTGGCGGAAGCGAAGTTGTATTTGATGCAAACGATCTCGGCGTCGGACAGGGCATATTTGCGCTGGATATCAATATCCACGGACAAATTGCAGTTCTTGGCGGCAATATATCGGCTCAAACTCTCTACCTGGTTTCGCTCGAAGATGGGGTCGTTACTCACCTGTTGTCTACCGGGCAATCCATTCCAAGAGGGGTGCTCTCGTCAATTGGTCAAAGCACATTTAGCCTCTCTAGGTTTGTTCGAATAAATGATGTGGGCCAGGTCGCTTTTGGAATGCAGGTAGATCGAGGAGCAATTGC
>CAYGOX010000377.1:0-3458 GCA_964351485.1 uncultured Halioglobus sp. | reverse complement strand
TGAAAACCGTTGAGGCGAGAGCCTCCCGGGGTTCGAATCCCTGGCCCACCGCCATTTCAATGCTCAGTCTCCAACCCGGCGCATTTCCAGCCCAATAGCCTCATACCTGACCGCCATGTAACCATCTGCACGCGTTACTACGGCATGGGGATAGAGCGCTTTCACATCCTGCGCCATGACACCCTCATAGAGAACATCGCCACCGATATACCTGAAGCGGTAGAGCGGTAGCCCATTATGCGTTTCGCCAACCAGCTCGATATCCTGCTTGAGGCGTCGATCACTGGCATTGCCTCCACCGCAGAATACCGAACAGCTGCCGCCATCCTCCAGTGTCTGACCAATCTGGCAGGATCCGAGGATGGGCGAAATCCCGGGAGAACATACTGCGGGCATGATTGCGGAATCGATCTGCAGAGAAGCGCCCGACATGTTCGTATAATCATTGGTCACTCCTCCGTTGATTGGAAGCGTCTCGCCCGCTGAATTCATAATGGAAAAAACGGAAGGATCGCTCTGTGCAATACCGACTATCGGTTTCCCAAGCACTAGCACCAAACCCGCTACAACCAGACCCGCCAGGAGTGAAAAAAGCCTGCCACGGCTTCGCGTGGACAAAACCGCCACCGCTGCGATCGCCAGCACCAGCAATACGGTAGCGACGGAGCTCAGTGCAGGAATAGCTTCAGCCGGCATGCCGGGCCCTGAAGAAGCAGGAACAAATACGATGGAACCTGTCTGCGCTGCTGCGAAACTGCTGAATCCAAACAGTGTTAACCCAAATCTCGACACGTTTGCAACAATTGGGCGCTTGGCCGCTTGAACACTACTTTTACCGATAGTTCCAGTCACTCTTATCACATCCTCATCACGGGTTTACTTGTCTGCATCATGCTAGTAACAGTCCCAATGCATGTACATGGGCAGATGTACTCATTCTTGTGATTCGGGAGTTTTTGAAGGGTGGTTGAGTGTTCGGTCTCGCTCGTTGGTTTTTTCTGGCGTCAAGCGCAGTGCAAACCTGTAACGCGCTTTTAATACTCCTTCAGTGACGCTTATTCTGTACTATGATTCGTAAGCGTTAACGGAGCCGTCGATCGCTGTGTTACCGCAAGCAGTCACGCGGCAGTTTGTCTGTCGCATATCGCCGGAAGGCTTTAATCGTCCGAGATCACAACATGAAACGCCTGACTACCAACAAAATTTTCCACTGGTTAGCCATTGTCATCGTAATGACGGGGTGCTCCGATGGTTCAGACCCACTCGCCGGCCCCCAACCGCAGGTGCTTCCACTAATCTTTGTTCACGGCCAATCCGGCTCCGCACAACAATTTGAAACGCAGGCCATGCGCTTCACGAGTAATGGCTACCCGCAGTCAATGCTGTTCAGTTTCGAGTACAGCACGGCAGCATCCGATAACCCCATCGCCGCGCTGGATGACTTCATCGACGATGTGCTGGCGCAAACCGGTCAATCCCAGATCTACGCCGTGGGCCACTCCCGCGGCACCAGCGTCTGGACGCAGTACCTCGACGACCCCGCTTTTAACGGCGCTTCTAAAGTCGCGCGTTACGTCAATATCGACGGCCGCTCCCCCGAGGAATTGCCCGGCGGTGTCCCCACGATCGGCATCTGGGGCGAATGGAATTCTGCCAACAGCGGGTTCAATCGCAATCCCGAGGGAGGCGATGCGCAAATCGGCCCGTTCCCGGAGGACAACTACTATTTTCCGGGCAAGAGCCACACCGAGGTGGCGACGGCGGCTGAATCATTTGCCGTGATGTACGAGTTTCTGACCGGGGTCGCCCCCGACACCACACAGGTGATCGCCGCAAGCGCAGGCGAGGCTATCACCATTGAGGGGCGCGCATTACTCTTCCCCCAGAATGAAGGTTATGCCGGCACCACGGTTGAGATCTGGGAGGTCATGCCCGCGACCGGCCAACGCACCACCGCAGCGCCAATGGCCAGCTTCTCAGTGCAGGCCGACGGGGCGTTCGGGCCGGTACAGATAACCAGCGGAGGCTACTACGAGTTTGCCGTGCTGCGCCCGGCGACAGACACCTTCCCCAGGGAGTCCACCCACCATTTCTTCCCGGAACCGTACACGCGCGACAACCATTTTGTCCGCCTGCTAACGAGCCGCCCCGGCGAAAGCATCGCGGCATTTATTCCGACCTCGGAAGATTCCAGCGGCGTGCTCGTGATGCGCCAGCGTGAATTCTGGGCCAACCAGGGCGGCATGAGCGACGAGTTGTATATCAACGGCCTCAACGTATTAACGGATGAGATCAGTCCTCGACAGAGCGTCAACCTCGCAGTGTTTGCGTTCGACGATGAGTTGGACAACGTCACCGACCTAAGTAAAGGAGAGCTGTCACCCTTCAACGCCATCACGTTTCTTACCGCGGCCGACGTATTCGCGCCGGCCACGACCGATGGTAGTGGCGTGATGGAGGTACGTCTTGTCACGCGGGGCTCCGGCGAGAAAACCATCAACCTTCCCAACTGGCCGTCAGACGTCAATCGGAACACCGTTATGTTTCGCGACGATACAGACGAATGACAGATGACAGAACAGATGCAGGTCACAGACCCTTAAAGCAGTCACTGGCGCCAGAGGAACCGATTGTGCGAATGCTCAAAATCACCTTGCTGATTTTTTCTCTGTTAACCACCGGCAACGCGCACGCCACTAATTGCCCACCCGACTACTTTTTTGAATATCTCGATTTATGGCTTGAAAGACCCGACTGGATTGTGGCGCTGGTGTCAGTGGTTGAGGACACCAAACCCGTTGCCCAGTGGCAACGACATCCTGTTTTGGTCAGTGTGGACGAAGTCTACGCCGGCTCTGTCGACAGTGCACGCATCCGAATCCGGGACGATTTAGGGGAGCGAGAGTGGTGCCCCCGAAGCGGCCTGCCGACCGACGATATCGGCTCGCGCTGGCTGGTCGCCATGGAAGGACCCAACGCAGATGGTACCTACGGCGGTCGCTTCACCTTCAGCCGAGTATCCGTGGTGGACGACCAGATTTTCGGGCGTATTCCGGGCTTTGTCGATCACGGGAATACCCGGTCGCTGGACGAATTCGCGCAATTCATGCAATCCCAGGTGCCTCGCGCTGAAAGTGCGGAATGGCGCGTTTCTGTGAGCCCCCGTCTTCCCAGGCCTTCAGACCCGCTTTCCCTGTATCTCACGCGCCAAACCTATAATGGCAACCCCTTTTGCGCGGCATCAGCCAACGCCGTGTTAATGGATGGCGCCAATGGAGTCATCAAAGTCTCGTTTCGTCCGGCTCGATCAGCCGCGCCATGCCAGGAGCTTAATCCGACCCGGCTTGCAATCGGGCGACTTGCCGCACCCGCCGACGCGGATGCCTACCGCGTGGAGGTTTTCGAGGAGGCGATGGATGACAGCGCAGCACCGTTTGACCCTGACAACCTCATCGCCA
>CAYGOX010000376.1:0-3459 GCA_964351485.1 uncultured Halioglobus sp. | reverse complement strand
TGCCATTCATGTCTGCCATGATGCTGAACACCAGCGCCAGGCCCAGGCCGGTACCGGCACCCGGATCCTTGGTGGTGTAGAACGGTTCGAACACCTGGCTCTGCAGTTCGGCCGGGATACCGCAGCCCTCGTCCTCGACCTCGATCACCACCTCGGTCTCCAGGACCCGCGCACTCACCGTGATCTGGCCAGCGGGGTCGCTGGCGTCGCGGGCATTGCCCAGCAGGTTGACGAACACCTGCAGCAGTTTCTGGTTGTCGGCCAGCACCAGGACCTCCCGGTCGCAGTGATTGCGGAAGATGACCTGGCTGGCCTCCCGGTCGAGCGACAGCAGGTGTACCGCCTCATCCACACAGTCGGCCAGGTTGGCAGGCGCCAGTTCGGTTTCCCCCCCGCTCGCGCCGGTGTGGGAGAAGTTCATCAGCGATTCCACGATGCGCGTGACGCGGCTGGTCTGCTTGAGAATGTCCTGGGCCATGTGGCGGATTTCGTCCGGGTCCGTCTCGTACTCCAGGTTCTGCGCCAGGCAGGCGATGCCGGTGACCGGGTTGCCGATCTCGTGCGCCACGCCCGCGGCCAGTCGTCCGATAGACGCCAGCCGTTCGTTGTGCAGCATTTCGTCCTCGAGCTTTTCCAGGTCGGTCACGTCTTCCACCAGGATGATCGTGTCGCCGTTGCCGTCTTGTTCTATGGGCGTCTTGTGCAGGCTGATCCAGTTCGCCGCGCCGCCGGCGTCTTCCACCTGGGTCGTCAGTGAGATGTCCGCGCTGCCGCGCAGGAATTCGCCCAGCAGCGTATTCCACGGGCTGGGCAGCGCATCGAGCCGTGACCCGAGCACCGTGGCCGGCGGCACCTGCGTAATCGTTTCCATGCTGCGGTTCCACATCAAGACCTCGCCGTCGGCGCCCACCGTGCAGATGCCGATGGGCAGCTTGTCGAGCGTCTCGCGGTGATGCCGACGCAGGTCGTCGAGGTTGGCAAGCAGGCCGGTGAACTGCGGCTTGGCGCGATCGAGGTTGCGTTCGATCAGAAAGGTATCGGCGGTCTCGGCTGAGAGCCCGGGTTCGTAGGGCAGGGCGGTGTCCATGATACGGATGGCCACGGCCGGACCGAGCAGGCCGGACAGGTTGGCCTCGAGCCGCGCGCGCAGCCGGCGCAGGGCGTAGGGCCGGCTTTCGCCCGGGTCGAAGCGCAGTTCGCGCAGCGCCCGCTGACACTCCGACTCCGCGGTCTGTTCGCCCAGCAGTGGCATCAGCCGATCCTTGAACTCGGCGGCGCTGCCCACCGACAGGACTTTGCGCAGCGGCCGGGCGAGGTCGGTCATCGAGCAGATTTCGGCTGCGACACGCTCCTCGGCGTCCGGCTGCGTCAGCAGGGACACCAGCAGGAACAAGGCGACGTTGACCGCCAGCGATACCAGGGTCGCCGAGGACCAGGGGTCGTCGGCCGGGCCGAGGAGGGATTCAAACAGCGTCGAGAGCCCCACCGGCACCTCGCCGCCGAGCATGGGAAACAGCAGCGACAGACACCAGATCGACAGGCCGCCGGCCAGGCCTGCCAGCAGGCCCTGGCGGTTGGCGCGCGGCCAGTAGGGGGTGGCGACGACACCCGGCAGGAACTGCAGGGTGCCGCTGAAGGCGACCAGCGCCAGTTCGGACAACCCGTGTGCGCCGCCGAGCAGCGCATAGAACGCGTAACCGGCCAGGATCAGCACGGTAATCAGCGCGCGGCGCAGCCACTGCAGCTGCGGGTAGATGCCCTGTGCGGAATCGGTTTGCAGCGGTCGCAGAGCGAGCACGATGTGATTGAGGCACATGTTCGCCAGCGCCAGGGTCGAGACGATGATCGTCGCGCTCGCCGCCGAAAGCGTCGCGACAAACGCCGCGGCGGTAATGCCGGAGGATTCGCGCGCCAGCCCGATCGCCAGGCCGCTGTAGTCCGCCGGCAGTGTGTGCCCCAGTTTCATGCCCGCCCAGGCGATCGGCATGATCGGGAGGCTGATCAGCAGCAGGTACAGCGGCAGGCCCCAGGTGGCCACCGCCAGATCCTTGCTGTCGCTGTTCTCGGCGAAGGTCATATGGAAAACGTGGGGCATGCACACCGCGCCGGCAAAGAAGACCAGCAGCAATGCGCGCGAACTGTTGTCGCGGATCGGGTGGGCCAGCGACTGCGCCAGCTCGTGGTGTTGCGCCAGCCACAGTTCCAGCGCGTCGAACCCGCCAAACACGCTGATGGCCGCGGCCATCACGATCAGTAGCGCGGCGAGCTTCACCAGCGATTCAAACGCAATCGCCGTCACCAGCCCCCAGTTGCGCGGCTGCGACGACGCGTGCTGGGTGCCGAACAGGATGGCGAACACGATGATGATCCCGCAAAACAGGATGGCAAACTGCCCCGACATACTCTCGCCGGCCTGCCCGGTAATAATCTGGATTGCGTGCGCCGCAGCCTGCAGTTGCAGGGCGATGAGCGGTAGCAGCGTGATGCACATGGCCACGGTGACGGCCATGCCCACGCCGCCACTGCGAAAACGGAAGGTGAGCAAATCGGCCAGCGACGACAGCTGGTAGACGCGACACAGCCGCAGCAGCGGCATGAGCAGCAGCGAGGCGAGCACGAACATCACCACCGCACCGAAGTAGTAGAGCAGGAAGTTGTAGCCGTAATCGATCGCCAGCGAGATCGCGCCGTTGGTGGCCATCGCGCCGCCGAAGACACCCAGTGACAGGACATACACGGCGGGGTGACGAATGATGCGCTGCGGCAGCATGCCGCGGTCGGCGCAGTAGGCAATCGCGAACAGGATGCTGAGGTACGCGATGCTCGACAGGATGACCTGGAGCGCGCTAAAGCTCATCGTGTTTCCGCGTGCGCTGGTTCCAGAAAGTCGCCAGAACCAGGAGGAACCACAGCTGGTAGGGCCGGTACCAGGCCGGCTGGGGGCTGAACAGCCAGCCCTCGACGGCCGGGTAGAAAACGACCAGTACAGCCAGTGCCAGCAGGAGCGTGCGGTTGATGTACATGGCGCGAGCTTACCCGGTTATCCGCGTCGTGTCAGGCACGCAGCGAGTTGGCGGCAATGGCCATGACCCGGGGGATCGCATCGATCGACCAGGCCTCGACCGCGAAGGCCACGATCGCCGCCGGCGTATCGAGGTGCGCCGGCGGCTCGGGCTGGTTGAGAAAGCGCAGCGCGTACCGCAGGTTCGCGGTTGGCCGCGTGTCATCCAGTGCCGGCGCGTGGCTCTGCTTGCTGAATTTGTCGCCGTTGCTGGTGGTGATGACCGGTACGTGGCAATACTGCGGCGTGGGGTGCGACAGGCGCTGCTGCAGGTAGATCTGCCGCGCCGTGGTGTCGAGCAGGTCCGAGCCGCGCACGATATGGGTGATGCCCTGGGCGGCATCGTCGACCACCACGGCGAGCTGGTAGGCGTTGAGCCCGTCCTTGCGCCGCACGAT
>CAYGOX010000375.1:3119-3467 GCA_964351485.1 uncultured Halioglobus sp. | reverse complement strand
CGCCGGCCGCGGAGATCGCCGAGCGTGAGCGCCAGCAGATCGAGGCCAACAAGCAGATTGCTGAACTGGCGCCGCTGGTGTCGGAGTTCGTCCGCATCCGCTACGCCGATGCGAAGAAAATCGTCGACCTGTTCGACGCCGGTTCCGAGGATGGCGGCAGCCTGATCTCGCCGCGCGGTTCGGTGGTGGTCGACGGCCGCACCAACTCGCTCATCATTACAGAAACGGCGCCGAAACTTGCCGATATCCGCAGCCTGATCGAACTGGTCGACATTCCCGTGCGCCAGGTAATGATCGAGGCGCGTATCGTGATCGCGCAGTCTGACGCCAGCCGCAACCTGGGTATCG
>CAYGOX010000375.1:0-3109 GCA_964351485.1 uncultured Halioglobus sp. | reverse complement strand
CTGGGGTGGTGGTTACGTCGACAACGATTCCGACAGCATCCTGTCGATTGCCGGTGACTCAGCGAACACCATTGCCATCAACAACGCGGTTGCCGCGGGCAACACGCCGAGCGTCAACTTCCCCGGTGCGCTGCTGGTGGACCTGGGTGTGGTCGGCAACAGCGGCTTCTCTATCGGCTTCACCAAGAACCGCCTGGCGCTGAACGCCGAGCTGTCTGCACTGGAAGCCGAGGGTTCGGGCGAGATCGTCTCGCAGCCCAAGGTGATTACCGGCGACAAGCAGGAAGCCTACATCAAGTCGGGTACGGAAATTCCCTACCAGGAAGCCTCCGCCAGCGGTGCGACCAGCGTATCGTTCAAGGAAGCCGTGCTCGAACTGCGCGTTACGCCGAGCATCACACCGGATGATCGCGTGATGCTGCAATTGCGCATCAACCAGGACTCGGTGGGTGAACTGGTCGCCGGCCAGTTCGGCAGCGCGGTCCCGACCATCGATACGACAGAACTCGACACGGAAGTCCTGGTCGGCAACGGCGAGACCGTTGTCCTGGGCGGTATCTTCCAGACCGAGGACATCGAGTCGGTGAACAAGGTGCCGTTCTTCGGCGACATCCCGTACATTGGGGCCTTCTTCCGGAATCAGAATCGCGACCAGAGCAAGACAGAAACACTGATCTTCATCACGCCGCGCATTCTTGCCGAAACCCTTCTGGACTAGCGCGAACGACGCGCCATGCCCAGGCTTCACAGAGTATTCCTGGTCGGCCCCATGGGGGCCGGCAAGACCACCATCGGTAAATACCTCGCTCAGCACCTGAAGCTGAGCTTTGCCGATACCGACACGGAAATCGAGTCGCGAACCGGCGCGGATATCCCCTGGATATTCGATGTCGAGGGCGAGGAAGGTTTCCGCGACCGCGAGCAGCAGATCGTAGCCGAGATGACCCAGTGGGACGACGTGGTCCTGGCCACCGGCGGGGGTGTGATCATGCGCCCGGAGAACCGCAGCGCGCTGGCTGGCCGCGGGTTTGTCGTCTATCTCTTCGCCACGGTGGAAGAGCAGGTCCGGCGCACACGCCGGGATCGCAAGCGCCCCTTGTTGCAGGACGGCGATCCGGAGGAAACGCTCCGCGAGCTGATGGCGATCCGCGATCCGCTGTACCGCGAAATTGCCGATCACATTATCGAAACCGATACCTGCAGCCCGCGCACGGTCGCCCAGCGCCTCGTGCGCGAACTGAGCGGCGACTGAGCAGCGCGCCGACCAAACCTGTATCATTGACCCCTTTCTGAGCCTGGACGAGGAGTCCGAGTGTCGTTGTTGCACACCCTGAATGTGGACCTGGGCGAGCGGTCCTACCCGCTGTACATCGGGCGCGACCTGTTCGCAGACGCCTCGCTGTTGTCGGGTCATATCCGCGCCTCGCAGGTCGTGCTGGTCAGCAACACCACCGTGGCCGAGCTGTACCTGCCGCGCGTGCGCGCTGCGCTGCCCGCGAACAGCCAGATCACCGAGGTGCTGCTGCCCGACGGTGAGCAGTACAAGACGCTGGACAGCCTCTCGGACATCTTCGACGCGGTGATGGGCGACAACCACAACCGCACCACGACCTTTGTCGCTGTCGGCGGTGGTGTGGTCGGCGATATCACGGGCTTTGCCGCGGCCTGCTACCAGCGCGGCGTCCACTTCGTGCAGGTGCCGACTACCCTGCTGGCCCAGGTCGATTCCTCGGTGGGCGGCAAAACGGCGGTGAACCACCCGCTGGGCAAGAACATGATCGGTGCCTTCTACCAGCCGCAGGCCGTCCTGATCGACCTGGCGACGCTGGGCACGCTGCCGCCGCGTGAATTTGCCGCGGGCATGGCGGAGGTCATCAAGTACGGCCTCATCGCCGATGCCGCATTCTACGACTGGCTGCAGGCCAATCACGCGGCGCTGCTGGCGCGCGACGAGGAAGCGCTGGGCGAGGCCATCCGCCGCAGCTGTGAGATCAAGGCCGAGGTGGTGGCCGCAGACGAACGCGAGGGTGGCATTCGCGCCATTCTCAATCTGGGCCACACCTTCGGCCACGCCATTGAAACCGCGCAGGGTTACGGTGCGTGGCTGCACGGCGAGGCGGTGGCGGCGGGGATGGTGCTGGCGCTGCGCCTGTCGGCCGCGCTCGGGCGCATCGACGCCGCGGCGGTGACGACGCTGGTTGATCTGCTGGCGGCCGCCGGCCTGCCCACGGCAGCGCCCGAACAGATGACGGCGGACGAATTCATCGCCCTGATGGCGCGCGACAAGAAGGTGGTAGATGGCCGTCTCAGGCTGGTCCTGCTGCGCGCGATCGGGGAGGCAGAAGTGGTCGATGATGTCCCCGAATCGGTGCTGCGAGAGGTGCTCGAAACACCCTCCTGAGGCGTTTGTCCCCCCCGCGGCAACTGTGTAAAATAGGCTCCCTTTTTGCCCCGGCGCCTTCTTATTGCCGGGGAATCCGGTGTAACTTGTTGTTTTTGTTTATTATTCTGGACCTACTATGAGCGCAGGCCTGTTTAGACCTGAAGATGTTCGCGATAACTGCGGTTTTGGCCTGATAGCCCATACCTCCGGCGATGCCAGCCATCGTTTGTTGCGCACGGCGATCGAGTCGCTCACCTGCATGACGCACCGCGGCGGCATCGCATCCGACGGCAAGACCGGCGACGGTTGCGGCCTGCTTTTCCAGATGCCCGACAAGTTCATGCGCACCCTGGCCACAGAGTGTTTCGGCACGCCGATGGGCGAGGCCTACGGTATCGGGCAGGTGTTCCTGTCCGGCGATCCGGACAAGGCCAGCGCTGGTCGCGCGGCCGTCGAGGCGGCCATCACGGGCGAGGGCCTGACACTGGTCGGCTGGCGCGAGGTGCCCACCGACAGCACCGTGTGCGGCGAGATCGCCCTGCGTAGCCTGCCGCGTATCGAGCAGGTGTTTGTCGACGCCCCGGGCCTGGGTGAGCAGGAGCTGAGCGCGAAACTGTTCGTGGCCCGCCGCCGCGCTGAGATGGCGATGGAGGAGGACGAGGATTTCTACATCTGCAGCCTGTCCGGCCGAGTGATCGCCTACAAGGGTCTGGTGATGCCGGTGGA
>CAYGOX010000374.1:0-3470 GCA_964351485.1 uncultured Halioglobus sp. | reverse complement strand
GCCCGCGGCGATGAATGCGGTAATCAGGTTGAGGCCGAGCCAGATCGCGCGGCGCGGAATAGTCCGCGATACGGGCGAGAAGGTGTCCTCGTCCTCGCCCAGGCCGGCCATGGACATCAGCGAGTGGTCGGCGTCCTCGCGGATTACGTCGACCACGTCGTCAATCGTGATCCGCCCCAACAGCAAGCCATCGGCGTCCACGACGGGCGCCGAAACCCAGTCGTTGCGTTCGAACAGGCGGGCGACCTCGGTGTCCTGTAAATCGACGGGGATGGGGTCGACATCGGTCACCATCATCTCGCGTACGGTGGCCGAAGGGTCCGATACCAGCAGGGTTTTCAGCGGCAGGATGCCGACGAACTTGTCGGCCCGGTTGACCACGATGAGATTGTCGGTCATGTCCGGCAGTTCGGCGTGGCGCCGCAGGTAGCGCAGCACCACGTCGAGCGTCAGCCGCGCCCGGATGGTGATGGTGTCGGTGTTCATCAGGCCGCCGGCGGTATCGTCGGCGTAGTGCATGACGCGTTCCAGGCGCAGCCGGTCCTGGTGGTCCATCGCGCTCAGTACTTGCGCGGTGACGTGGTCGGGCACCTGCTGCAGGATGTCGGCGATATCGTCGTCCGCCAGGCCCTCGGTGAGCTGGACGACCTCGGACGCCTCCATGTTGCCCAGGAACTGGGCCTGCAGGTCGTCCCGCAATTCGCCGAGGATCTCGCCCTCCTGCTCCACCTCGATCATCTGCCACAGTACATGGCGATACTTGGGTGGTGAGGATTCCAGCAGGTGGGCGATGTCCGCGGGCGACAGGCCGTTGAGCATACGACGCGCGTCGACGAAGGTGCCGCTTTCCATCGCCGTGGTCAGCGTGTCGAGGACGCCCTGGGAGCCTGTCTGCGAAGTAGCCATGAAAGTTCGGAAAATCCCCGGGATAAGCGTTATTAGCTAATTGCGGGATTATCCGGCAAAAGCAGGCGTTGCAACAACGGGATTAGTTACGCCGGCGGGTTTACTCGGGTTCGTCGAATCGATTCTGGATCAGTGTGGACAGGCCGTCGAAGGCGTCCTGCTCATCGTCGCCCTCTATGTGGACATCCAGTATGGTGCCCTGGCCGGCGGCGAGCATCATGACCGACATGATGCTCTTGCCGTCGATCAACTCGCCGTTCTGGCCGACCCTGATCGAGCTGGAGTAGGCCTGCGTGCAGGCGACGAACTTGGCCGCCGCGCGGGCATGCAGGCCCAGTTTATTGATGATGGTCAGTTGGCTCTGTATCACGCTTGACTCGACCTGGTGTATTTGGCGATCAGCTCCCGGTGCCTGATGTGGATGCCGGAGTACTGTTCCCGGTAGTGTTGGTACAGCCGTTCTGCCAAATATACTGACCGATGTTGGCCACCGGTACAACCAATGGCAATTGTCATGTAGCTGCGGTTGCCCTCGCGGTAGCGGGGCAGCCAGGTGTCCAGGTAATGGCGCAGGTCCTCGTAAAGGGCCTGGGTCATGGGCTGCTCGTCGAGGAAGGTTTTCACCTCGGCATCCAGGCCCGTCTTCATGCGCAGCTCTTTCACCCAGTGCGGGTTGGGCAGCATACGCACGTCGAAGACAAGATCCGCATCGGCAGGCAGGCCGCGCTTGAATCCGAACGACTGCAGCATGATCGACATGCTGCCGGTGATGGTGCCCAGCAGACGCTGCTTGATGGCGTCGCGCAGTTCGTAAATGGTCATCTGGCTGGTATCGAGCACCAGCGAGGCGTTGCTGGAAATAGGTTCGAGCAGTTCCCGCTCGCGGACGATAGCCTCGGCCAGTGGCACCGACTCCGAGCTGAGCGGGTGGCGTCGGCGCGTCTCGCCAAAGCGCTGGATCAGCGTGACTTCCTGTGCGTCGAGAAACAACACCTGCAGGTCGAGCGATTCCGGCAGCGACGCGACGATGTCGCCAAAGCCCTCCAGGTCCTGCCAGGCGTTGCGGGCATCGATGCACACCGCCGTACCCAGGAAGAGGCCGTATTCCTCTTCGCTGGTCTTCTCCACCAGCGCAGGCAACAGCGACACCGGCAGGTTGTCGATGCAGTAAAACCCCTCGTCTTCGAGCTGGTTGAGTGCCGTACTTTTTCCAGAGCCGGAGCGCCCGCTGATAATGACCAGTCGCCGGGCGCCGTTGGTCATTGGCCGGTACCGCTGGCGGCCTTGTCGGTCGCTATCGGTTCGCAGGCCGCGTCAAAGAGACTGTCCGGCGTGTCGGCGTCGCGCAGCCGCGCGCAAAAGTCGGGTTGGCTGAACAGGCGTGCCACTGTGGCGAGTATGTCGAGGTGTTCCTGGTGCTCCTGGGCAGGCACGATCAGGATGAACAGCAGGTCGACCGGCGCGTCGTCCGGTGCGTCAAAATCAATCGGTTCCTGCAGCGAAACGAGGCTGCCCAGCGGTGCCGGGCAGTTCTCGATGCGACAGTGAGGGATGGCGATGCCGCCGCCCAGCCCCGTGCTGCCCAGTTTTTCCCGGGCTACGAGTTGGGCCAGGACGACCGAGTATTCGAGGTCGGCCTGGTCGTCGGTGATGAGCTGGGCGATGGTTTCGAACAGGCGTTTCTTGCTGCCGCTGTCGACCCGGCATGCTGTGCGCGAGCGCGCGAGGATGTCACTGATATCTGGCATTACAACTTACTACCCTGGTGTGGCACTCAGTGCCCGCGGTGCTTCTGCTTGTGCTTGATGAGCTGGCGATCCAGTTTGTCGGCCAGGGCGTCGATGGCGGCGTACATGTCTTCCGATTCGGCGTGGGCGAAGAGGTCGGCGCCGGCGACGTGAACCGTCGCCTCGGCTTTCTGTACGAGGTTGTCGACTTCCAGTATGACGTGCGTGTTGCTGATCTGGTCGTTGTGGCGCTGCAGTCGCTCGAACTTGGTTTCAACATACTCCTTCATGGGCGTGGTGATTTCCAGGTGATGTCCGGTGATGTTGAGTTGCATGGTCTACTCCTTTGCTTGGGACGGCATTATACGAGCCGCTTGCGCTCGTTGGACGGGGGAATAAAGAGGGTGTCGCGGTACTTGGCAATGGTACGGCGGGCGACCTTGATTCCCTGGTCTTCCAGTATCTGTGTGATCTTGTTGTCGCTCAGTGGTTTGCGCGGGTTTTCGGCGGCCACCAGTTTCTTGATCAGCGCGCGGATTGCGGTTGACGAGCACTCTCCGCCGGCCGACGTGGCGACGTGGCTGGAGAAAAAGTACTTCAGCTCGAAAATCCCTCGTGGCGTGTGCATGTACTTGTTGGTAGTGGCGCGGGAGATGGTCGATTCGTGCATCTCCACGGCTTCGGCAATATCGTGCAGCACCAGCGGCTTCATGGCTTCCTCGCCGTACTCGAGGAAGTTGCGCTGGTGTTCGACAATCTTGGTGGCGACTTTCATCAGCGTTTCGTTGCGGCTGTGCAGGCTCTTGAGGAACCAGCGCGCCTCCTGCAGGTTGTCGC
>CAYGOX010000373.1:0-3486 GCA_964351485.1 uncultured Halioglobus sp. | reverse complement strand
ATGCCGCTGCTGCGCACCTGCACCCCGGACCTGCGGCTGCTGATCGAACTGACCCCGTTTTCCCTGCGCGCGGCCGGCGCCAGTGGGCGCGCACTCGTGACCGCGCTGGAGGAACTGGCGCTGCCCTTCTGGATAGTCGACCATATCGAGCACCGGCTGGTGCCCACCTCGGCCGCGGCGCTGTGCGAATGGTGCGACAATGTCGACGCCGTCCCCGGTGACGAGGGGTTCATGAATATTTTCCTGGGTAGTGCGCCGGCGGAGCTGGCCGGGACGGTCCCCTGACGCACGCAATGCTGCTATGATGGCCGCTGCCTGAAACACCCGACAAACGCCATGCAAACGCCATGAATGCCCAGCTCGAATTCCTGCAACAACGCAATTCCTCGCCGCGCCTGTGCGCGCCCGCGCCCAATGCCGACGAACTTGCGCAGATGTTGCAGGCCGCCGGGCGGGCGCCGGATCACCAGCGCCTGAGGCCCTGGCGCTTTATCGCCATCGGCACAGAGCGGCGCGAGGCCTTCGGGCGCCTGCTGCACGATGCGCTGCTGCAACGCAAGCCCGATGCCGATGAAACCGCGCGCAACAAGGCCCTCAACGCGCCGCTGCGGGCGCCGATGGTTCTGGTCTGCGTGGTCACCCTGCAGGAGCATCCCAAGGTGCCGCACGTCGAACAGCGCCTGTCGGCCGGTTGCGCCGTGCAGGGCCTGTTGCTGGCGGCCGAAGCGCTGGGCTACGCAGGTATCTGGCGCACCGGCGATGCGGCCTTTGATCGCAATGTCATGAACGCCCTCGGTCTACAGGCCCATGAGGAAATCATCGGTTTCCTCTACCTCGGTACGCGCGAGGGCACAGCCAAGGTCCTGTCACCGGTTGACGTCGACCAGATCCTCAGCACTTTCTAGATAACACCCCACTGTGAGTATGCCCGTGACCCCGAACTTTGAAACACTTGAGTTGACCCTGGAGGGCGCCATCGCGACGGTCGCCCTCAACCGTCCCGATAAAGCCAACGCCATGAACGCGGTGATGTGGGAGGAATTCCAGAGCTGCTTCGAATGGCTCGACGATGAACCGACCGTGCGGGTGGTGGTGCTCACCGGCAATGGCAAGCATTTCTGCGCCGGTCTGGACCTGGCCATGTTTGCCGACGTGGTGCAGGCATCGTCGGATCCGGCGCGCGGCGCCGAACAGTTTCGCCGCAATGTGTTGCGCATGCAGGACAACCTCACCGCGCTGGAGAAGTGCCGCAAGCCGGTGCTGGCGGCCATTCACAACACCTGTATCGGTGGCGGCGTCGACCTGACCTGCTGCGCCGACATGCGCTACGCCTCGCGCGATGCGTTTTTCTCGGTGCGCGAGATCGACATCGGCATGACCGCCGACGTTGGCACCCTGCAGCGGTTGCCCAAACTCATTCCCGACGGCGTCGCCCGCGAGCTGGCCTACACCGGTCGCGACATGAGCGCCGAGGAAGCGCGCGCCGTGGGCTTCGTCAATCGCGTCTTCAATGACCGCAAGGCCATGATGGCGGGCGTGATGGATATTGCGCGGCAGATAGCGGAAAAGTCGCCGCTCGCGGTTCGCGGCACCAAGGAAATGCTGCTGTACAGTCGCGATCATTCGGTCGCCGAGGGGCTCGATCACGTGGCCACCTGGAACGCCGGCATGCTCAGCGCACGCGATCTCGAGGCCGGCCTGCAGGCGCAGGCGACACGCTCCCAGGCGGAGTACGAAGATTGAGTTTCGCCAGCCGGATTAACCGGCCGTGGTTGCACTTCATTGTCCTGGGCTGCCTGCTGTACTACCTGCAGGGCGTCTTTTTCCCCGCGCCCAAACCCGTGGTCGGTCCGCTCAACGCCGCGCGCCAGGAGGCCCTGCAACAGCAGTGGTTTGCGACCACCGGTCGCGTCGCCACTCCGGAGCAGTTGCAGCGCATGGTCAGCGCCGAACTCGACCGCGATATGTTGTTTCACCGCGCGATCGATCTCGAACTTCACCTGTATGACTCGGTGGTGTACCAGCGCCTGTTGCGCAACATGCGGTTCTTGAAACTCGGCGAGGGCAAGACCGACCAGGAACTGTACGAGCAGGCACTGGAGATGCGCCTGCACCTGGGTGACGAGGTGGTCAAGCGGCGCATGATCCAGGTCATGGAGCAGTTCATGCTCGCGTCCAATCCACCGGCGCCCACAACCCGCGAGGCGCTGCAGCAGGAGTTTGACGAGCGCAAGTCGGCGCTGCGCCGGCCGCCGCGTTACTCCATCGAACATATTTACTTTGATCGCGCCCGCGAGGGCGAGATCGCGTCCGTGATCGAGACGATCCGCGCCGAAGCGCTCGACGCCACCGAGGCGCGACGCCTGAGTTCGCCGTTTTTGCCCGGCTACCGCTTCAGTCGCCAAACCCCGGATCAGCTGGCGCGCCACTTCGGCGCCTCCTTTGTGAAGAACCTGCAGGACGCGCAGCCGAGCGCCGGGGCCTGGGTAGGCCCGGTCGCATCCACCTACGGCCAGCACTATGTCTGGGTCAGCGAGATTGAGCCGGAGCGCGACGCCACGCTGGATGAAGTGGCCCTGCAATTGACACGCGACATCGACGCGCGCGCCCGGGCGCAGGCCCTGCGCGAGAGCATCGACCGGCTGCGCGAGCGCTACGAGATACGCACATGAAACGAGTAGAACTTTTTCTGGTCGCCCTGCTGGGTATGACGCTGGCGTCGCAGGCGCTGGCGCACCGCTTTGCGCCGTCGCTGCTCAAGGTCACCGAGGTCGCCGCAGGCCAGTACAACGTGGTGTGGAAAACCCCGGCGCAGGGAGTCAGTAATGTGCCGCTGGTGCCGAAGTGGCCCGAGCGCTGCGAGGCGCGCGATGTGTCGCAACCGCAAATGGAAGGCACCGGCACGGTGACCAGCCTGCAACTGCATTGCGAGGGGCTGGGTGAAGCCGCGCTGGTCGGCGCCACGCTGGGCGTGTCGGGGCTCGGTGCGAACCAGGCCTCGGCCATGGTGATGGTGAGCCTGCTCGACGGGCGGCAATACCAGCAGGTGCTCAACGCCGAGCAGAGCGAGTTCGTGGTGCCCGAAGAATCCAGCGCGGGCGAGGTGATGGGCGATTACATCGTGCTCGGCGCGGAACACATCTGGGGAGGTATCGATCACCTGTTGTTTGTGTTCGGCCTGCTGTTGCTGGTTGGTGGCGGCACACGTTTGTTATGGACGATCACCGCTTTCACGGTGGGACACAGTATTACGCTGTCACTGGTGACACTGGGTTACTTTGACTACCCGGTGGCGTTGGTGGAGTTCAGCATTGCACTGAGTATTTTCGTATTGGCGGTGGAGCTCACGCGCAAGCAGCGCAATGACCTCCTGTGGCGTCACCCGTGGTGGCTGGCCGGCGCGTTTGGTTTGCTGCACGGCATGGGTTTTGCCGGCGCCCTGGCGGAAACCGGCCTGCCGCAGGATAACCTCCCTCTGGCACTGTT
>CAYGOX010000372.1:0-3513 GCA_964351485.1 uncultured Halioglobus sp. | reverse complement strand
GCGCAGCACTGGCACGATGATTATCGAGCAGCCGCGCAACCGGCAGGAACAGTGGCTGCTCGACACCGTCGCGGAACTGGCCAGCGAAGCCGGTATCGGCATGCCGGAGGTGGGCATTTTTCCCTCCGATGCGTCCAACGCCTTCGCAACCGGCTGGAACAAGAACGCCGCTCTGGTCGCGGTCAGCACTGGCCTGCTGGAGCGATTCAGTCCGCAGGAAGCGCGCGCCGTTATGGCCCACGAGATCGGGCACGTGGCGAATGGCGACATGGTCACGCTGACCCTGATCCAGGGCGTGGTAAACACCTTTGTGATGTTCCTCGCGCGGATCATCGGCCACACCGTCGACCGGGTTGTGTTCAAGACCGAGCGCGGTTTCGGGATCGGTTACTACGTGGTGACGATCGTCACCGAGATCGTGCTGGGCATACTGGCCAGCGCCATCGTCATGTGGTTTTCGCGCTGGCGCGAATACCGCGCCGACGACGCCGGCGCCCGACTGGCCTCGCGGGCACACATGATCGCGGCGTTAAAACGGCTGCAGCTGGAATCGCAGCAGCACCAGGATCTGCCGGGTGAACTGACCGCGTTCGGAATCAGCGAGAAAATGAAAACCGGTCTCGCGGCGATGTTTTCGTCACACCCGCCGCTGGATGACCGGATCAGGGCGCTGCAACAAGGGGCTTGACGAGGTACTCGCTCATCGGGATCACATCGATTTTTTCAAAATCGATAAACCGGGTGCAGCTGTCCATCATGGCCTTCGCGTTGGCCGCCAGCAGCGCCTCGTCGCCACCACTGGCATAGAAGGCGTGATCGTCGGCCATCGCCTCCGGCGGGAAGTTTTCCTCGACGATCGCGTGACAGGGATGGGTGCCCTCCCCCAGCACGCGCAGCACCAGGTTCTGGCGATAGCCAAAGGTTGATTGCGTATCGATCGCCACCTGCGTGTGACTGTCCTTCCACACGGCGAGCCAGTCGTGGTAATCCATACTTGCCGGCGGCGCCATGAAAACGACCTGGCACATGCCGTATGTTCGCTTTCCCGGCGGCGCGGGGTGCACCGAGCGGCTGACCAGCGGCTCGGCCTCGCCCACCAGGTAGGTTCCAAACCGCTCGACATACGGTGCGATCAACGGCTCCCAGTCAGCGCGCGCACCGGCATTATCCACCCACAGTGAGATAATCGCCTCGGGCGGGGGCGACTGGCAGGCCATGCGCCGGCCATCGGCCGAGGCAACCGCGCTGTCGGCAACGCAAACCCGCAGGCCGTGCACGCCGGCGCTGGCCGTGAGTGCCGGGCTCATTTGCGCCAGCAACACATCACGCCATTCGTCCGCAGACTTGCCTTCTGGCTTCCAGGCCGCGTAGATCAGTTTTTCCATAACAGCGTTTCCCTGAAACCTCGAACGGCTTACATCGTCACCGGGGGCGTAATGGTCGAACCGTTATCGATCACCATTTCCGCACCGGTCACAAAACGCGATTCGTCGGAGGCGAGGAACAACACGAGATTGGCGATATCCTCGGGCTGGCACATGTTCGGCAGGTGCCCGAGTTTAGCCACATCCTCCTGCCACGCGGATTCGTTGCCGGTCGCAACCTGCACGACCATCGGCGTCGCCACCGCATCGGGATGGATCGAATTGCAACGAATGCCGTTTTCCTGCTCCTTGCAGTACATGGCGATGCTCTTGGTCAGCGACCGCACTGCACCCTTGCTCGCCGTGTAGGCCGCTACGAACGACTGGCCATGCAGCGCGGCAACCGATGACATGTTGACGATTGATCCACCGCCCGATTTCTCCATCGCCGGGATAGCGTGCTTGCACCCGAGGAAAACGCCGTCGCTGTTCACCGCGTTGACTTTGCGCCAGGACTCCAGGTCGGTCTCGACAATATTGCCCATCGCGATGATGCCCGCGTTGTTGACCAGGATATCGAGCCGACCAAAACGGTCCAGGGTTGCCGCAATGACACTCTTCCAGTTGTCTTCATCGGCCACGTTCAGCGTCATGAACACGGCGCTATCGCCGATTTCCTGCGCCAACGCCTGACCATCGGTCTCGTTCAGATCCGCGATGACCACGCTGGCGCCCTCGGCGGCCAGGGCTTTCGAATCGGCTCGCCCCATGCCCGAGGCACCCCCGGTCACAATCGCGACTTTTCCGGCCACTCTACCCATTCGTCTGTTCTCCTCAACATCAGTGACTTGGCTCAGTGTCGGGCAAGTTAAGCAGAAGCACCGGGCCACCTCAAACAACGCGCGGTCAAACCACAGCCGGGGCTACACCTTTGAACCGCTCACGAGGCCGCTGTGAATTCTCGCCAGCGGCGGTCACAGGTAGTATTCTTGGCCCACATCCCGCATGGACAATTCCCGGAGCATCCCATGGACAACCCACCCGCCACGCCCCGCCTTGTCACGTTCCTGGGCTATCTTGCGCTCGCCTGCCTCGTGCTGCTGCCGATCGCCGTGCTGACGGTTCGCGCCGGCCAGTGGCAGTCGGGCCTGGGCCTGTACGCGCTCGCGGCGCTGGTCAGCCTGGTGGTCCTGGTGGTGTCCATCATCATGCTGCTCCTGCCCCGCTACGCCAGCTGGCGCGCCGCCATCGGCAGGACCGGCCTGATCGCACTGCCCGGCGCATTCCTGATCCTGTCGATGGTGGGCGGCCGCGGGAGCGTACCGCCGATCCACGACATCACCACCGATACCGAAGATCCCCCCACTTTCATCACGGCGGCGCAGGTACGCGGTTCACATACCAACCCGTTAACAATCAAGGCGGATTTCATCGAACAGCAGCGCGCTGCGTATGCCGACCTCGCGCCACTGCGGACCTCGCTGTCCGAGGATCAGGCCTTCACCCGGGCGCTGACTACCGCACGCGCACTGGGCTGGGAGGTATACCACGAAGATCGCACCGCCGGCGTGATCGAAGCGGTCGACACAACACGCATCATGGCGTTCAAGGACGACATCGTTATCCGGGTACGCACCGATGCGGCGGGCACCAAGGTGGATTTGCGCTCGGTCTCCCGCGTCGGGCTGGGTGACCTGGGCGCCAATGCCGAGCGCATCCGCGCATTTGCGCAGGCCTTCACGCAGCAGTAGGTAAACCATGGTGACACATCGACGACTGCCCACGCTGGCCTCACTCCTGCTGGGCGTCATCGCCCTGGTCGCGGCCGGCAGCTGGAGCGTCGCGCAGGCACGCGATGTCGACTACCTCACGTTCGCTACCAACGACGAAAAAAACACGACCGAAATTTTCGAGAAGGCGAGCCCGGCCGTGGTGTTCGTCACCAATACGACCCTGCGCCGCAGCCTGTTCAGTCTCAACGTCCAGGAAATTCCGCGCGGTAGCGGCACCGGCTTTGTGTGGGATGACAGCGGCCTGATCGTCACCAACTTTCACGTGATCGCCGGGGCGCACCGCCTGACGGTCACCCTCGCTGACCGGTCCGAGCACGCCGCCGAGGTCATCGGTGTCGCGCCGGAGAAGGACCTGG
>CAYGOX010000371.1:0-3518 GCA_964351485.1 uncultured Halioglobus sp. | reverse complement strand
CGTGGCGAATGATTTCATCGGTCTGGTCGGCGTACTCGATGCTGGTGCTCCACTTGACCGAGTTCTTGAACAGGTCTTCCTGCTGGATGAACTGGATCCGGCCGCGCCGGACGCGACGCTCGGTGACCCGCGCGCGCTGACCACCGAGGAAAATCACGGGGACGTTCTCGACCAGCGCATCCATCATGGCGCCCGCGGCCAGGGCGATGCCCGGCCCCAGTGTGGCGATGGCCAGGGCGGGTTTACCGGTCATACGCGCATAGCCCTCGGCCATGAAGCCGGTGGCCAGTTCGTGGTGCGGGGTGACGACATTCCAGCCGCGTTTCTCGGCGGCGACAAACAGGTGGACGAAGTTCGGGTCGGGAATCCCGAACACGGTGTCGATGCCCTCGGCCTCGAGAAGCTCCAGGATGCGTTCGTAAACAGGTACGGCCATGGGTGGTACTCCCTCAATCGTTTGTCGTCCGGCGGACGTGGTGTCGGTGTGGCGCGCTTGCGCGCGCGGATTATGTGTTTATTTGTCGAGCAGTTCCGGGTAGCCCGCCTGCATGTAGCGCGAGAGGACGCGGTGGAAGTTGGTGACCTTGCGCTCCTGGTGCGGGTTGGGCAGCGTGCCGCGGAAGCCGCGAGACTTCATGCCTTTCTGCACCCACTCCATGTTGGAAAAATCCTGCGCCAGAACCAGGCCCCACTCTTCGGCGGTCGGTTCGGCGTAGACCCACTCCGTTTCGGGCTCTTCGCCCTCCGGGTAGCGCTCCAGTGCGTAGGATTCGAAAATGCACTGGTTCGGATCGTCCTTGTAGGGCCGCGTGCGGTAGCACAGCGCAAAGGTGACGCCCTGCAGGATGGTCTGGTTCGGGAACAGGCTCCACGCCAGGCCCGCTTCTGACATCTGCTCGGGTGTAATTTCAGGCCAGATAACGCCGCGCGCCGCGTCGTCCGCTTTCGCCGAGGCCATCAGGTGCGCCATGACCTCGCTGGCCGGTGTGCCCTCGGGCAGTTCGTCGACCAGGCGGCTGGCCGCGTTGATCAGCGTGTCCGTGGCGGCCGAGTAATTGATGGTCTCGTAATTTTCCTTCATCAGCTCGTAGGTCGAGACGCGCGGATCGCCCTTGCCGGCGCGCGTGACCGAACTGCTCTGGCTGTTCTTGCGCGAGGGGTCGCGCTCGTCGAAGCCGCTCACGCCGTGGATGCCGTAGGCCTTGCTGTAGGCGTAGTACTCGCCGTACTTGAGCAGTTGCGAATGCGTGCCCGACACGTGGTAGGGCTCCATGAAGGCCTCGATGGCGGTCTTCCAGTTGCACGGGTAGATCGCCCACTGGCGCCACTTGTAGCGCATCTTGCCCAGCTCGAAAGGATCGAGCAGGCCCGCCGCCGGTTCGAGAAAATCGCGCAGCGGTTCGCAGTCCGGATCCATGTTGATGTAGACGTAGCCGGCCCAGGTATCGACATGCAGTTCGGTAAGGCAGGTGCGTTCCGGTGTCAGTGCGCCTTTCCAGTCCTCCGGGTCCAGCACGTAGGTGTTCTTGCCTTCCAGGTCGTAGGTCCAGCCGTGGAAGCCGCAGACAAAGTTTTCCTTGGAGCCGAACACGGTGTTGGTGTTGTCCGGCGTGTTAACCAGTTGCCGGCCGCGATGCGGACAGACGTTGTAAAACGCCTTCAGCGTTTCCGGGCCGGTGCGCACCACGATGATGGACTCGTCGCAGATTTCGTAGGTGAGGAAGTCGCCGACATTGGGAATATCTTCCAGCCGCCCGGCCATCTGCCAGATCTTCGGCCACAGCAGGTCCTTTTCAGCGCGTGCGTATTCCTCGGACAGGAACGCGTCGACCGGGTAGGTCAGGGCCTCCTCGAGATCGTCGATGCTCAGTTCACGCGGATCGGGATTTTCAGGTTTGTTCATGTTGTTCTCCTGCCGGATGCACGGTGGTCGGTGTCAGGGTAGTTCAACGTCCAGTCCTTCCAGGTCGCCCTTGTCGCGCCATGCCTGCAGCAGGTCCTGGAAGGCGGTCCAGCCCGGCCCGTAACCCTCGCCGAGATACCACCGCAGTTTCTGTTTGCCGTCGCTGTCGAGATCGGGCTGCCCTTCGTTGTTGAAGTAGCTCGGCGGACATTCGTTCTGGAACGCCGAGATATCGATGGCCGTTTCGCGAATATGGCTGACCCACGCATCCTGTGCGGCTTGCGTCGGCTCCACTGCCGCCACACCGCGCTCCAGCGCTGTCTTGATAATATAGGCGATATGCTGGCCCTGACGGCGAAATTGTTCCGTGGTTGTGGAATTCTGTCCGCCCTGGTAGTAGCCGATGAAATACTGGTTGGGGAAACCGCGCGTCATCATGCCGTGCAGCGTCAGGTAGCCTTCGCTCCAGTGGTCGTAGAGCGACAGGCCGTTGCGGCCCTCCACGGTGTCGAAGCCCCAGCGCCGGTCCAGGTCGCTGGTCACCTCAAAACCGCTGGCGAAAATCATGCAGTCGATGTCGTATTCGCGGCCTGCGTGTTCAAAGCCGTTGGCCGTCATGCGCTCGACGCCGCGTGTGTCAGAGACATCGATCAGGGTGACGTTGTCGCGGTTGAAGGTGTGCAGGTATTCCTCGTTAGACAGCGGACGCTTGCACAGGAAGCGGTAGTAGGGCTTGAGCGCCTCGGCTGTGGCTTCGTCTTCCACCACCGATTCAACCCGGCGGCGCAGTCGCTCCATCACCCGGTAGTCCATCATCTCGCGCCGGTCCATGAACTCTTCCGGAGACAATTCCGGCCAGCCTTCGGCTTCCAGTTCGGCGGCGATGTTGCGCGATATTTCTGTCCAGAAATCCTCGATCAGGTCGGGCTCGCCGGGCGCCAGCCACGCTTCCATCGCGGCGTGGTGGAAGTTTTCGATGCGGTGCGCCTGCCAACCCGGCTCCAGTGACTTCTTCCAGTCCGGATCGGTGGGGGGATTGCGCCGCAGGTCCACGGTCGACGGGGTGCGCTGCAGCACGTACAGGTGTTTCGCGTACTTGCCCAGGTGGGGAATGGCCTGGATCGCGGTTGCCCCGGTGCCGATGATGGCCACGCGCTTGTCCGCGAGCTTGTCCAGCACAGGGTTCTCGCAGGTGCCGCCGGTATAGCTGTAGTCCCAGCGCGCGGTGTGGAACATCTCGCCCTTGAATTCGCTGATGCCAGGGATGCCCGGCAGTTTCGGGATGTTCAGCATGATCTGGCGTCCGGTGAGCAGGTAGACACCGAGGCCGACCAGCCCGATACCGATCACGATCGTCGCCCACGGCAGGTACCGCTGGAGTTCGCTCGCCACGCCGGAAATCACCAACCGCCACGGCCGGGCCTTCCGATGTCATCACCCCCATGAGGAGGGGCAGTTGTGATGGCGACACCACTTCTCGAAATACGGAACGTATCCAAGCGCTTTGTGAAGCGCCTGGACATTGCGGGCAAAATCGCCGCCGGTCTGGGCGCCAATATTGCGAACGAGACCGTGCACGCGTACGCCAATTTCAGCCTTTCCATCGAAAAGTGCG
>CAYGOX010000370.1:0-3525 GCA_964351485.1 uncultured Halioglobus sp. | reverse complement strand
AATAGCCGTGGTGATGTTGCCCAGGTCAATCTCCAGACCGGTGCCGCGAATATCGCGGTGGTCGCGCAGAAATTCCAGGAATTCGCCGTCGCCGCAGCCCAGGTCCAGTACCCGTGACCCGGGTTCTATCCAGCGCTGTATGTGTGAAAGATCGAGTCGCATCGCGGCTGTTAACCCACCCTGCGCATGTAGGCGCGAAACACGTTGAGGTAACGGGGGATAGGCATCAGGAAGGCGTCGTGACCTTCCTTCGCCGTGATCTCTGTATACGATACCGGCCGATCAGCCGCGATCAGGGCGTCGACTATCTCGCGCGAACGTTCGGGGGCGAAGCGCCAGTCCGTCGAAAAGGAGATCACCATGAAACTGCACCTGGCGTGGCTGAATGCTTTTACCGGGTTGTTGTCGTGGTCCAGCGCAAGGTCGAAGTAGTCAAGCGCGCGCGTCATCAGGATGTAGGTGTTGGCGTCAAAATTGGTGGAGAACTGCGAGCCCTGGTAGCGCAGGTAGCTCTGGACCTGGAATTCGACGTCGCCCTCAGACCCCCTGTCGAGGGTGCCGCTGCGCAGGTCCCGGCCGAACTTATTGGCCATGGCGTCATCGGAAAGATACGTGATATGGCCGATCATGCGCGCCAGTGCGAGCCCCACGGCGGGGGTCTTGCCATTGCGCAGGTAATGGCCGTTGTCAAAATCGGGATCTTTCTGAATAGCAGAGCGCGCCACTTCGTTGAACGCGATGTTCTGCGCGCTGAGCTTGAGAGCGGCGGCGATGACAATGCAGTGCTTCAGTCGATCCGGGTAATCAACGGACCATCGCATAGCCTGCATGCCACCCAGGCTGCCTCCGATGACGGCGGCCCAGCAATCGATTTCGAGGTAATCCGCCAGCCGGGCCTGGCTCTGTACCCAGTCACGCGTTCGCATCGGGGGAAAGTCCGGGCCCCAGGGTTCGCCCGTGTCGGGATTGATCGACGCGGGCCCCGTCGAACCGTGGCAACCGCCGAGGTTGTTGAGGCTCACGACGAAGAAACGGTTGGTGTCGATGGGCTTGCCGGGACCGATAAAGTCATCCCACCAGCCGGGCTTCTTGTCTTCGGGGGTGTGATAGCCCGCGACGTGATGGTGGCCGCTCAGTGCGTGACAGACGAGGACAGCGTTGCTGCGCGCCTCGTTCAGCGTCCCGTAGGTTTCATAAATAATATCGTACTGCTTGAGCTGGCGGCCGCAGGCAAGCGGCAGCGGCTCGTCGAAGTGCGCGACCTGCGGCTCGACCAGACCGACGGAGTGTCTGTCCGTATGCGGCACGCTAGATTCCGAACACCAGTTGGCTGGGCAGGCCAACGCTGGCGCCCATATTGCGCAGCACGATCTGGATGATGTTGATCACGATAAATACGATGATCGGTGAAAAATCGAGCCCGCCCATGGGTGGGATAATCTTGCGAAAGGGCGCCATCACCGGTTCGGTAATCTGGTGTAACAAAAACAGCGCGGGATTGTGGCCGCCGGGGGCAACCCAACTGAGAATGATCATCGCCAGCAGCGCGAAGAAATAGATGTTCACAACCACGCCGACAAGACTGATTGCAGCCCAGATGATCATTGTCGGTAACGGCGGCATCGCACCGCCCAGCAGTGCGATGACCGCGACGATGGCAATGACTTGCACAATGAGCGCAAGGACAACGGCGGCCAGGTCGAGCCCGGCAACGCCGGGAATGATCCGGCGCAGCGGTATCAGCAGCGGGTTGGTGATCTTCACCAGGAACTGGGAGATGGGGTTGTAGAAATCGGCGCGCACAAGCTGTAACAGGAACCGCAGCACGACCGCGATCAGAAAAAGACTGAACACCGTCTGTACCAGGTAAATCAGAATCTCGCTTGCAGCGCCCATACCGGTCGTACCCCTCAGCCCATGTCCCTTGCCATTTCGACAGCGCGCCGGGCGGCTGCCTGCATGGCGTTGTTAACCAGAGCACGTAAACCATCGTGCTCGAAACTCTCGATTGCGCTTTGCGTGGTGCCGCCGGGGCTCGTAACCCGCCGCCTCAATTCAATCAGGTCGACGTCGCTTTCCAGGCCCATGCGCGCAGCACCCAGCGCCGTTTGCAGTGCGAGTTGGCGCGCGGTCTCGCGCTCCCGCCCCAGTTCGCAGCCGGCGTCGATCATCGCCTCGGTGAACAGGAAGAAATAGGCCGGACCACTACCGGAGAGCGCGGTAATCGCGTCGAGTTCGGCCTCGCTCCCGACCCAGCAGGTTATGCCCACTGCACCCAGGACCTGTTCTGCGTAGGCGCGCTGCGTCTCAGTCGTGCGGTCGTTTGCGTACAGGCCACTGGCGCCCGCTCCCAGCAGGGCGGGTGTGTTGGGCATACATCGGACGATGGCCGCGTGTTCGCCCAGGCGCGCTTCGAGCGACGCCACGGTGATTCCCGCGGCGATCGAAATCACCAGTGCTGCATTGCTGGCCACTGCATCGGCAATACTGGCGGCCGCCTCGGCCATCACCTGCGGCTTGACCGCCAGGATGATGATGTCGGCTTCGGCGACGGCGTCTGCATTCTCAGCATGGATCGCGACCGGCGCTGTCTCGCGCAGCTTTTCCAGCGAGGGCTGGTGCGGATCCGATGCGCTGATGGATGACGCGGGATGACCGTTGGCCAGCAAACCACCGATGATGCTGCTGGCCATATTCCCGGCGCCGACAAACGCGATGTGTGGTGTCTTCAAGAGGCCTTGTCCATTCGCTAGCGTGACCAGCCCGCCCCGGGTTCTTATACCTGGCTACCACAGGGGTGACAGGTTGCCACCGGTATCTGGCCAGGTTCGCATGGGGGAGCCAGAGAGCTGACCAGTATACACCCCGGCCGTAACCAAAATCACGTTTGGCGTGGGCCGAAGATATCGGTGCCGACGCGCACAATGGTTGCGCCTTCGCAGATGGCGGCCTCCAAATCTGCAGACATGCCCATGGACAGCGTATCGAGCGCCGGCAGTGTGCGTTGCAACTGCTCCAGCGCCAGGCGCAACGGGGCGAGCGCGGTGCGCTGTGCCTCATGCGTGTGGGCAGGCGCGGGTATGGCCATGAGTCCGCGCAGCTGCAGCCGGGGCAGTTCGCTGACGGCCGCGGCAAGCCCGGGCAGTTCGTCCAGGGAGGCGCCAGACTTGCTCGACTCCTGTGAAATATTTACCTGCAGACACACCTGCAGGGGCGCGAGTGTCTCCGGGCGCTGCTCGCTCAAACGCCGGGCGATCTTAAAACGGTCGATACTGTGAACCCAGTTGAAGTGCTCGGCGACAATACGCGTCTTGTTCGACTGGATCGGACCGATCAGGTGCCAGGTGATATCGAGGTCGGCCAGGGCCTGGATTTTGTCGACGCCTTCCTGGATATAGTTCTCACCGAAGTGGCGCAGGCCGCACTGATAAGCGCGCGCCACCTCCTGCGCGCTGCGTGTCTTGCTGGCAGCAAGTACAAGTATGTCACTATTGCCAAACTGGCTTTTTTGTGCACTGCGTCCTA
>CAYGOX010000369.1:2509-3534 GCA_964351485.1 uncultured Halioglobus sp. | reverse complement strand
CTGTGCCCTCGATGATCTCGCCGCCGGTGGCGCCGAGTAACTTGTTGTTGAGTGTGCGGGCAACGTCGGTCAGTTGCAGGTTGGCCAGGCGCAGCTGTTCCTCCTCGAGCTTGAATACCACCTTGGGCGCACCGCCGATCAGGCCGACGGTGGTGTGCGTCACCACCGGGACGACGTCCATCCGGGCACGGAAGGCATCTCCCAGTTCGCGCAGGATGTCGAGGTTGGGGCCGAAGATTTCAATCTCCAGCGGCGCCACAACGGGCGGACCCTGGTAGATACCGCGCACGAAGATCTGCGCCTGTGGGTAGTCTTCGTCCAGCTCGTTCTGCAGCCGGCGGATGAGCGCATCGGTCCTGTTTTCGTCGCGGGTGATGATCAGCGCCTCGGACCAGGAGGGAATGCGCTCTTCCTTCATCCGGTACATGTTGTAGTAGAACGCCGGCGCGCTTTCACCGATGGTCCAGTCGACGCGCTCGATCAGTGGTTCAGCGCGCAATTTCGCGTCGATGGCGCGCGCCAGATCATGTGACTCGGCAATGGAGCGACCGTCCGCCAGCTTGACCTGGATGTAGGCCTGATCGCGGTCGGTGCCGGGGAAGAACTGCGCGGTGAGCGTGGAGAAAGACAGGAAGCCGGTCACCGGCAGGGCCAGCGCCAGGGCGATCCCGGCCAGCGGGTGCGCCAGCGTCCAGTCCAGAGCGCCGACCAGGGCGTCGCCCATGCGTCCGCTGGGGGCGCCACCGAGATACCAGTGGCGTTCGGACTGCTCCCGCTTGGGCAGCAGCCAGCTGGCAAGGACCGGGGTCACGATCAATGCCAACACGGTGGAGACAGTCAGCATGATGATGACCGAGCGCGCAATCGCTCCCACAAACTCACCGCCGGGTCCGGGCATGACGGCCATCGGCATGAATGCCAGGATCGTGGTCACCGCTGAGGAGATCAGGGGGACGCGAAGCCGGTCGACTGAGCCGGTAATGGCATCCAGGCGCTTGTCGCCGTTCAACAGGCGTTTGCGGATT
>CAYGOX010000369.1:0-2499 GCA_964351485.1 uncultured Halioglobus sp. | reverse complement strand
CGATCGACCCGTCCACAAGGAGCCCCAGCGCCACGATCAGGCCACTGATGCTCATCTGGTGCAGCGCCAGGCCAGAGCGCTCCAGGATAGCGATCGAAATCAGGCCGCACACCGGCAGGATGATGGCGACCACCAGGGCGGCCCGCCAGCCCAGCGTAAACAGCAGGACCAGGATGACGAGCAGTACCCCGATGCCGAGATTCGTGCCGACATTGGCCAGCCGATGGACGGCGTAGGGTTTCTGGTCGTAGGTGATTGTGATGTCCAGCGAGGCCGGCGCCTGCGCGCGAAACTCTGCCACCAGTTCGCCGAAGACATCGCTCCACACATCCACCTGGTGATCCGGTTCCATCACCGAGCCGACGAGAATGGCCGGCTTGCCCTGGGCAATTGCCATGCTGCGCGGCGGAGTGATCGCCGCCTTGGTCACCTGGGCGATATCCCCGACGCGGGTCACGGTGCCATCGGCGCCGATCGCGACGATGACGTTGCGGATGCGATCGGTGGTTGTGAAGTCTCCAGCGAGTTCAATCAGAAGATCGTTACCGCTGCCGGTGGCGCGGCCCGCGGACACCTTGGCATCGGCAGCCTGCAGGGCGCCCGCCACACGGGCGATATCCAGGCCACGTGCGGTCAGGCCGGCCTCGTCGACCTCCACCCGGATTTCCTCCTCCGGCTCGCCGAAAATTTCCACCAGCTTGGTATTGGGCTGGTTGCGGGCGCGGTCGGCAAAATCCTGCGCCAGCCGGTTGAGCAGGGACAGGGGCAGGTCGGCGCCGTCTTTCGCGGTCAGCGCAACGATCGCCGTGAAGGAGGTCATGCGGCCGTCATCGAACACCGGTTCGGCCACGCCGGGCGGGAACTGTTGCGCGGCATCGCCGATTGCATCGCGCACCTCGGTCCAGACGCGTTCCTGTCCCTCCTCGGTGAGTTCGTCGATCAGCCGCATGTTGAAGAAGGACACGCCGGCGCTGGAGGTGGTGTAGATTTCCTGGATTTCAGGAATCTGGCGAAACTCGTTTTCCAGCGGGCGCGTGACCAGCGCCTCGACCCGATCCGGTGTCGCGCCCGGGAAAAAGGTCGTCACTGTCGCCACGAAATTGGACAGGCTTGGGTCTTCCTGGCGCGCAATGGAAGTGAAGCTGCTGATGCCGACCGCCAGCGTGCACAGGATGATGAGTACGAAGTAGCGGGGGTGGTGGTAGATAAAGCGTGCAATCACCGGTTCAGCCTCCTGCGATCCGCACCAGCGCCCCGGGGCTCACCCGGTGGAGACCGCTGGCGACAACCCGGGTGCCGTCAGCGATCGCGCCTCGCACGTATACCCGGTCGCCCTGGATATCGAGCACCTCCACTATCTCGCGGCGAGTGCGCAGGAATTCGCCTTCCGGTTCCAGCGCAAGTACGGTCCAGGTGCCCCGGTAGCCCTCCAGTAGCGCGCCCAGCGGCAACCAGCCGCCGGTGGCGTTTACCTTTGTGTCTATCTCCAGTACGGCCGGTTCGCCGTCCAGTGCATCCAGGGCGGCGGGGAGGGCGAAGATCGCGGTCGTGGACCGCGTGACGGGATTGATATCGGGCCGCAGGGCCAGCAGCTGGCCGGACTGTACGCCGCCGCGCAGGCGCAGCTGGTAGTGATCACCGGGAGTGAGCGCGGCGGCGCGGGCCGCGGGGATTCCCACGTGGACCTCCTGTGCGCCGGTCTCGACCAGCTTCACAACCGGAGTACCGGGATTCACCACCGCGCCGTCGTACACGTAGCGGTCCGCGATAACCCCGGCATAGGGCGCGCGCAAAACAGATTTCTCCAGGTCGACCTCCAGACTATGCAGCTGTGCCTGCGCCGCCTCGACGCGCGCCTGCAGCGCCTCAGCGCGCAGCCGTGACTCGTCCCAGGCCTCGCGGGAGACGGCGCCGGTGGCCTGCAGATCGCTCTGTCGCTTCGCCTTGAGCTGCGCGAGTTTGAGCTCGCTGCGCGCCTGTGCGAGATCGGCCTGCGCCGCCGCTTTGCGGGCATTCAGGGAAGCGGGGTCGAGGCGCGCGATGACCGCGCCGGCTTCCACCGGTGTGCCCTCGCGCGGCGGTGCCTGTGCGAGCGTGCCGCCGGTCTCGAACCCGAGCGTGGATTTGCGGCTGGCCATGACCGTGCCGAGGTAGTTGCCGGGTCGGGTATAGGCGTCCTGGACCTGGTAGATGGTGGCCTCGACGGGCAGGGGGCCGCGCGCTTGTGGTGGCTTGGAGAGTGCGACGCGCGCGTGCAGTGCAAAGGTGAGGGCGGCCGTGATGGCCACGGCGGCCAGCACGCCGACCAGGCCGGCGGTGCGATGGCGAGCGGAAGAGGGCATTGGGGTACCAAATGTTAAAACGACTAACATCTATGTTAATGAAATTAACATGGGAGTCAATGTGGGGTTGGGTGGCGCTTTTACGGTCCCGCTTGCAGCGCCTGTGCGATTGCCTCAGAATACGCCGCCTGCAGGGTGCCCGATTGGTTGGCATGCT
>CAYGOX010000368.1:0-3534 GCA_964351485.1 uncultured Halioglobus sp. | reverse complement strand
TGCACCGCGTGCGAGCTGATACAGAAGTGCCCCTTGAGGTGTACCGCCATGATGGCGTCCCACTCCTGTTCGGTCATCGACGCGAACATGCGATCGCGATTGATCCCCGCATTGTTGAGCACGATGTGCAGATCGCCAAAGGCATCGATCGCCTGCTTCACCGCGTTGAGGCTGTCGTCGTAGTTGGTGATATCCGAACTGTTTACCAGCGCCTTGCCACCGGCCGCGGTGATTTCATCGACAACGGCCTGCGCCGCCTCTGTGTTGATGTCGTTGACCACGACCGCGCAGCCCTCACCCGCGAATACGCGCGCATGCGCCGCACCCAGTCCACCACCTGCACCGGTGATAATGGCCACGCGACCTTCAAGAATCCCACTCATTGTTTCAATCCTCTTTCCAGGTTGATGCGCTGTGACCGTCTACAGGCGCTCGATAATTGTGACGTTGGCCTGACCGCCGCCCTCGCACATGGTCTGCAGACCGTACCGGCCACCGGTGCGCTCCAGTTCATGCAGCAGTGTGGTCATCAGTTTGGTGCCGGTCGCGCCCAGCGGATGCCCAAGGGAAATCGCGCCGCCATTTACGTTGGTTTTTTCCTCCGGGTATCCGGTTTCAATCAGCCAGGCCATCGGTACTGACGCAAACGCCTCGTTGATTTCAACCAGGTCGATGTCCGCCAGCGACATGCCGGACTTTTTCATCGCGTATTCGGTCGCCGGGATGGGCGCGGTGAGCATCCAGATCGGGTCGTCTGCTCGCACGCTCATGTGCACGATGCGTGCGCGAGGCGTCAGGTTGTAACGCTTCAGTGCGGCCTCGGATACGATCAACATCGCCGAGGCGCCATCGCAGGTCTGGCTCGAGACGGCAGCGGTGATCGTACCGCCCTCTGCCAGCGGTTCCAGCTCCGCCATTTTTTCCATCGAGGTATTGCGCGGCGTTTCATCCATGTCCACGCCGTTGAGTGGCGCGATCTCGCGGTCGAAACGGCCTTCGCTGATCGCTGTCAGTGCCCGGGTGTGCGATTGCAGCGCAAACGCTTCCATCTGTTCACGCGAAATCTTCCACTTGTCCGCAATCATCTGCGCGGACGTAAACTGGGAAGGAGGGGTTGCACCGTAGCGCGCCACCCAGCCCTGACTCCCGGAGAAGGGATCGCTGAATCCCATCGGCTGCGCCGCGAGCATCGCCGACGAAATCGGGATCTGGGTCATCGTCTGGACACCGCCGGCCACCACGACATCGTTCACGCCTGACATGATCGCCTGCGCCGCAAAGTGCACCGCCTGCTGCGAGGAACCGCACTGCCGATCGATGGTCGTGCCGGGCACGACATCCGAGAGGCCCGCGGTCAGCCAGCAGGTGCGCGCAATATCACCGGCCAGCGGCCCGATAGTGTCGACGCAACCGAACATCACGTCGTCGTAGTCTTCCTCGGGTATGCCGTTCCTGTCGACCAGCGTCTTGATCACGTGCGCGCCGAGATCGGCGGCGTGCACGTCGGCCAATCCACCCTTGCGTCGTCCCGTGGGGGAACGCACTGCATCTACTATATAGGCGTCTGCCATGTTCTCTGTCCTCTGTCAGTTAATCTGTTGCGCGTTACGCCGCCGCTCAGGCGAAAGTAGCGCCAGCGCCGAGTTGCGCACCGGGGCTGAAAATCTGCTGGCCAATGCGCGTCTTGTGGAAACCGGCGTCACCATAAGTGTTGGCCAGCGCCCACGCTTTTTTCATAAAGATGTGGAGATCCACTTCCCAGGTGTACCCCATCGCGCCGTGCACCTGAATACAGTTTTTCGCGGCCAGGTTGGCGGCCTCGCAGGCCACCAGCTTCGCGTGTGAAACCGCGTGCCCGGCACCCGGCTCATCGTTTGCAACTGCGTAGGCGGCGCGGTGCGTCGGCGCCTTGGCGTACTCGAGGCGCACCGCGATGTTGGCCATGTGATGCTTGACGGCCTGGAAGCTGCCGATGGCCTTGCCGAACTGCTGGCGCTGCGAGGTATATTCCACCGACATGTCGACCATTCGCTGCGCCAGTCCCAGCGCCTGCGCCGCCGCGCCCAGCGCGCCACGGTTGAAAGCGCCCAGGGCCAGTGCTGCAGCGGCGTCGCCCTCGGCAACGGTCGTGGCGCCATCCACACTCTCAACCGCAAACAGTTTGCGCGAGGGATCGACGGACTCGTTGTACCGCAGCGCAACCTGCCCGGGCTCGGCCGCGACCAGGGTATCGTCCTGCTGCAACAGCAACAGGTCTGCCACGTGCGCATCCTCAACCAGCAGGTTCTGCGCCAGACCCACAACCACTTTCGCCTCGCCAGCGGCGATGCGCGGCAGCCAGGTCGAAGCCAGGTCACCGCCGATTGCCGCGAGCGTCGGTACTGCCACCATCACGGTGTGTACCAGGGGTTCGGGCAGCGCGACGTAGCCGCACTCCTGCGCCAGCAGCACAAAGTCCAGCTCGGTCATACCCAGGCCGCCTTGCGCCTCCGGTACAGTCATACCCGTCAGGCCCAACTCGGCAAGTTGTCCCCAGCGCTGGTCGTCGCGCCCCGAGTCAGTGTCCCAGGTGGCGCGCACGCGCTCTGGTGTCACCTCGTTGACGAGAAAATCGCGTACCGATTCCTGGAACAACAACTGGTCTTCTGTAAACGTGAAATCCATAACTTACCTCGGCATCCCCAGCATGCGTTCCGCGATGATATTGCGCTGTACCTCGTTGGTCCCGGCGTAGATCGGCCCGGACTGGGAGAACAGCCAGCCGTCGAGCCAGGTACCGACACCGCGCGCATCCGGCGCATGCGGCAGCAATTCTGCCCTGGCGCCGAGAATGCTCATGGCCGTGGCGTGCATGTTCTGGTCCAACTCCGACCAGAAAATCTTGTTGGTGGAAGACTCCGCGCCAATCTTGCCGCCCTTGTTGAGACGACAGGCTGTCTGGTAGGTCGTCAGGCAGTAGCTCTCGGCGTCGAGGTAAGCTTTCAGTACGGCGTCCTTCACCGCGGGATCGGCATCGGCCGTGTCGCGATTTTCGGTGTACAGCTCCACCAGCCGCCGCGCGGTTTCCTGGAATCGCGCCGGGGAGCGCAGCATCAGGCCGCGCTCAAAACCTGCCGTTGCCATTGCGACGCTCCAGCCGGCACCTTCATCGCCGAGCCGGTTGCTCACATCCACCTCGACGTTGTCGAAAAAGATTTCGGCAAACCCGGGCAGGCCGTCGAGCTGCGGGATCGGGCGCACGGTGATACCCGGGCTGTCGAGCGGCACCAGGATGAACGTGAGACCGCGGTGACGTTCCGAATCCGGGTCGGTGCGAAACATACCGAAACACCAGTCGGCCCAGACGGCCCGCGTCGACCAGGTTTTCTGGCCGTTGATCACGTACTTGTCGCCTTCGAGCCGCGCAGTCGAACGGATAGCCGCCATGTCGGAACCCGCATTGGGCTCGGACCAGCCCTGCGCCCACACTTCTTCACCCGTGGCCATCTTCGGCAGGATGCGCGCTTTCTGTTCCTCGGTGCCGTATTCCATCAG
>CAYGOX010000367.1:0-3555 GCA_964351485.1 uncultured Halioglobus sp. | reverse complement strand
GACCTTGGGCTGCCACTGCTTCTTGAAGATGTCCGGCGTGGCCGGCGACTCGAAAGACAGGTCCTTCGTGTAAATGCGCTGCATCACAAACTGTTGTTGCGCCTGCTCCTGTCCTGCTTCTCGTTCCTCGGCCATCGAGCCGTCCTCCGTCGTAAAAAGTGATTGGTAAATTCAGGGTGAATCCTGCGTTCCCGCCAGCAGATCGTCGAGCCGTCCCTCGCGCTCCAGCGCCCAGAGATCGTCAAAACCGCCAACGTGGTACTGGTCGATCCAGATCTGCGGCACGGTGCGCCGCCCGCTGCGGTGCATCATCTCCTGCCGCAACTCGGGGTTTCCATCGACCGGGATATCGGTATAGGCCACCGCCTTTTTTTCCAACAGCGCCTTGGCCTGGATGCAGTAAGGGCAGAACTGGGTGGTGTACAGGATTACCTTGGCGGTCATAGGGCGTTTCCGGAGCGGCCGTGCTAGCTGACGGTGGGCAATTGCAGATTGCCCCACTCCATCATGCCGCCGGTCATCTTGTACACGTCTTCGTACTGCGCGGCCTTGAGCTGCTTGCCCGCCGCGCCCGAGTGCTGGCCCATCTTGCAGACCAGGACCACCGGCTTGTTCTTGTACTTGTCCAGCTCGACCATGCGCTCGGGCAGTTTCGCCGCCGGGATATTGACCGCGCCGACAATGTGACCCTTGCCAAAATCGGCCGGGTCGCGCAGGTCGACAAAAATACCATCGCCGGCGTTAACCACGTTGATCGCCTGCTGCGGCGTCAGTGAGGCACCGGATTTGCGCGACTCGTGCACGAACAGCATGATGACGACAGTGAGCAGAGCCGCTACCAGGATCCACTGCTGCGCGAGGAATTCGAAGAAAAGTGCCATGCGTGTCGCTGTTACCGGGATGGAGCCAGTTTCAAAGGGCGCCAAGTATACAGCGTCTGCGTGGACCCAACCAGTACCGGCCCCGGCGGCCGCAGGGGCCTGGTGCAGCGCTCTGTTAGGCATGTCACACCCGCGGGCTTTTGACAATGCGAAGCGGCATCGAACCGGTTAAAATGACCGTCTTTATCGCCCAGATTCAACGCCTTACACGCCGGATTACCCATGACAGAAGCCAGCAAAAAGCCCACCGTCCTCATCGTCCTTGACGGCTGGGGGTACCGCGAGGAAACCCGCGACAACGCGATCGCCAACGGCAACACCCCGGTCTGGGACAGGCTCTGGTCTGAAGCACCCCACACGCTGATCTCCGCCTCAGGCACAGATGTCGGCCTTCCCGGCGGGCAAATGGGCAATTCCGAGGTCGGCCACATGAGCCTCGGCTCCGGTCGCCTGATCCTGCAGAACATCTCGCGCATCGACCAGGCCATCGAAGACGGCTCCTTCGCCACCAACCCGGCCTACACCGGCGCCATCGACAAGGCCATTGCGGCCGGCGGCGCCGTCCACGTGTTTGCCCTCCTGTCTGATGGTGGCGTCCACAGCCACGAAGACCAGGTGTTCGCGGCCATTCGCCTCGCCGCCGCGCGCGGTGCCGAGCGCGTTTACCTGCACGCCTTCCTCGACGGACGCGACACGCCACCGCGCAGCGCCGCCTCTTCGCTCGAAAAAGCCGACGCCGTCTTCAAGGAGCTGGGCGTGGGTCGCACCGCCTCCATCTGCGGCCGCTACTACGCCATGGATCGCGACAACCGCTGGGAACGCGTGCAGCCCGCCTACGACTTGCTGACCCAGGGCAAGGCTGACTACACCAGCGCCACCGCAATCGAAGCCCTGGAAGCGGCCTATGCCCGCGACGAGAGCGACGAGTTCGTCCTGCCCACGGCGATCTGCCCGGACGGCGAAGCGCCGGCTGTCGTGGCCGACAACGACTCTGTATTGTTCATGAACTTTCGCGCCGACCGCGCCCGCCAGATGACCCGCGCCTTTACCGACCCGGACTTCAACGCCTTCGATCGCGCCGTGACCCCGAAGCTTGCCGATTTCGTGATGACCACCGAGTACGCCGAGGACATCAACGCAAGCTGCGCCTTCCCGCCGGAGTCACTCAAGAACGTGTTGGGTGACTACATCGCGCAGCAGCACATGACCCAGCTGCGCATCGCCGAAACCGAAAAGTACGCGCACGTCACCTTCTTTTTCAGCGGCGGCCGCGAGGAATTGTTCGACGGCGAAGACCGCGAACTGATCGCTTCACCCGACGTCGCCACCTACGATTTGAAACCCGAAATGAGCGCACCCGAAGTCACCGACAAACTGGTCGCGGCCATTACCTCCGGCAAGTACGACCTGATCGTGTGCAACTACGCCAACGGCGACATGGTCGGACACACCGGCGTCTACGAGGCCGCAGTCAAGGCGGTTGAAGCGCTCGACACCTGCCTGGGCCGCGTGGAAAAAGCCGTGCGCGAAGTCGGTGGACAGGCGCTGATCACCGCCGACCACGGTAACTGCGAACTGATGCTCGACTACGACTCGGGACAGCACCACACACAGCACACCACCCAGCTCGTGCCACTGGTCTACATTGGCGAGCGCACGCTCGACCTGCAACACAGCGGCGGTGTGCTGGCCGACGTGGCCCCTACCCTGCTCGAGCTGATGGACCTGCCCAAACCCGCCGAGATGTCCGGCAGCAGCCTGCTCCTGGATACCGCAGGAGACCATGCCGCCTGACCGGGCCGCCGTGCACCGCCCCACCGCCATGACCCCGCGCCAACGCGCGCCCGCATGGCTGCTGTTTGCGCTGCTGACGTTGACTGTTTTCACTGCGGCCCCCACGCTACACGCGCAGGACGACGCCGCGCAAACCCGCGAGAAAATCGAACAGCTTGAACGCGACATCGCGCGCATCGAACGCGAGATCGATACCGCCAGCGCGCAACGCTCCAAGGTCCAGGACGCCCTGCGCGCCGCCGAACGCGAACTGGGTCGCGTCCGGCGCGCGATCAGTGAAAATCGCCGCGCAGTCAGCGAAGGCGAGGCGGAGCTTGCGCAGTTGCGCGAACGCGAAGGGCAGTTGAAAAAAGCCGCCGACAAGCAACAGGCGCGCATAGCCGCCGAGATGAAAACCGCCTGGCAGATGGGCCGGGAAAGCCAGCTCAAAATGCTGCTGAGCCAGGAAGAGCCGGAAAAAGTAGCGCGCAACATGGGCTACTACCGCTACCTGTTCGAAGCGCGTAGCGCCCTGCTCGATGAATATCGCGAAACACTCACCGCACTGGCATCCGTCGCGGCCGACATCGACGCCACACTCGCCAAACTGAGCACCAGCCGACAGGTGCTGGATACCGAGCAGTCGCGCCTCGCCGCCGCTGAACAACAACAGAAAGTCGCACTGGCCGATCTCAACAGCAGCATCTCGAGCAAATCGGCGCGCCGCAAAAAACTGGAGTCTGACCGCGCGGAGCTGGAGAAACTGCTCGAGGCCATCGAGCAGGCCATCGTGCAACTCGAACTGCCGAGAAATTTCCAGAACTTTGCCAAGTCCAAGGGCGCCATGCCGTGGCCCGTCGACGGCAGGCGCAGCAATCGCTTCGGCAGGCCGCGTAACGAG
>CAYGOX010000366.1:0-3616 GCA_964351485.1 uncultured Halioglobus sp. | reverse complement strand
ACGCGCGAGGATATCTTCGACGCCATGCAGCGTCGCGAAGTCTATGCCACCACCGGACCGCGCATGACGGTGCGGTTCTTCGGCGGCTGGCGTTTTGACGAGGACGCCGCCAGGCGCCCCGACCTGGCTGTGCACGGCTACCAGGCGGGCGTGCCGATGGGCTCGGATCTGGATCGGACGGCCACGCCCGGATACACAGAGGGCGCCGCGCCGCAGTTCATTGTCGCTGCGCAGCGCGATCCGCTGGGCGCGAACCTGGACCGGCTGCAGGTGGTGAAAGGGTGGCTGGACGCCGATGGCAAGACGCACGAGAAAGTCTACAACATCGCGGCCTCGGACAAACGCAGGATTCGCAACAACCGGGTCAAGCCGGTGGGTAACACGGTGGATACCGACACCGCCACCTATCGCAACACGATAGGCGACGCGGAACTGGCGGTGGTCTGGACCGATCCCGATTTCGACCCGCAGCAGCGCGCGTTCTACTACGCGCGCGTGCTGGAAATTCCGACGCCGCGCTGGACCAACGTGGATGAGGTCTACTTCGAGTCTCCGGCTCCGGAGAATGCCGCGCAGTGGACGCAGGAGCGGGCCTATACTTCGCCGGTGTGGTACACGCCCTGACCCGTAACCTGCTATCCTCCTGATTTACCGATCGGGAGCGGGCCGACATGGACGGCAAAGTCGCCGTTATCGGGGAGTGCATGCTGGAATTGCGCCAGCTGGACGATGTCCCCACAGCAGTAGCAGACGGCGGCCAGCCGGGGAGTGCAAACCCCGGCCCCCTCTCGCTGGGCTACGGCGGCGATACGCTTAACACGGCGGTTTACCTGGCGCGGCTCGGCGCTGTAACGGATTACGTCACGGCCCTGGGCGATGACAGTCTCAGCGACTGGATGATCGACCAGTGGCAGGCAGAGGGCGTCGGCTGCGAACTGGTTCAGCGTTTCGAAAACAGCGTGCCGGGGATGTACCTGATCCAGACCGATCCGCAGGGGGAGCGCTCGTTTTTGTACTGGCGCGACAGCGCCCCGGCCCGGCGCCTGTTCGATGACGAGAAAGGCGCCGCGCGGCTGTTCGAGACGCTGGCCGGCTATCAGTGGATCTACCTGTCGGGTATCACGCTGGCTCTGTACAGCGCCCCGACACTGGACCGTTTGCTGACATTTCTTGACGGCTATCAACGCGACGGCGGTAAACTGGTTTTCGATGGTAATTACCGCCCCCGTCTGTGGTCTGATACAGGTGTGGCCCGCGCAGCCTTTGAAGCGCTGTATCGCATGGCGACGATTGCCCTGCCGACCCTGGAGGACGAATCGCTGTTATTTGGTGAGGCCGAGGCCGAGGGCGTCGTCGAGCGCCTGCGGTCCTGGGGCGTTTTTGAAACAGTCGTGAAACGCGGCGCGGCGGGTTGCCTGGTGGCGTCGAATCACGAGTGCACCGTCGTTCCGGCGCATAATGTCCCCGTGGTCGACACCACCGCAGCGGGCGATTCATTCAATGCCGGCTATCTCGCTGCGAGGATGGCCGGACGCGATCCGGTCACCGCTGCGGCGCAGGGGCACCGGCTGGCCAGTGTGGTAATTGGGCATCGCGGCGCGGTCATTCCTGCCGACGCGATGCCCGGGGCGCTCTGAACGGATTCTCCCGGACGGGGCGGTTGTCGCGCAGCGGCAGGGGTTACGGGCGATGCCTCGTCGTCCACGGCAATGCAGGAGAATACCCATGAGCAACCTGGAAGAGACTCTCACAGCAGCACGCGTGCTGCCGGTCGTCACACCGGTCGAGGTGGAGCAGACGGTTCTATTGGCACAGTCGCTGGTCGCCGGCGGTATGACCGCGATCGAGGTGACGCTGCGATCCGAGACGGCCCTCGATTGCGTTCGCGAAATCCGGCAGGCCCTGCCGCAGCTGACCGTGGCGGTCGGCACGATACTCAATCCCGCCGATCTCGAGGCGGCGGCGCAGGCCGGTGCGCATTTCTGCGTGAGCCCGGGCATTTCTGCACCGCTGCTCGAGGCCGCTGCATCGGGTGGTATTGATTTTCTGCCGGGCGTGGCCACGGCGTCGGACATCCTGCTGGGCCTGTCCCACGATGTGTCGATCTTCAAGCTGTTCCCGGCCGCGGCAGTCGGCGGAATGCCGCTGCTCAAGTCCTTTGCCGGACCCTTCGCGCAGGTGCGCTTCTGCCCGACCGGCGGACTGGACGTGGCCAACTTCCGCGAATACCTGGCGCTGCCCAATGTGCTGTGCTGCGGTGGGTCGTGGATGGTCACCCGTGAAATGGTGCGCGCCGGCGACTGGCAACAGATCGAGACCCTGGCGCGGGACGCCATGCAGGTCGACCACTAGACGGTGCGCGATGCCCGCAACGATGTACGCTTTATTGCAAGGGAGATGACACCATGACACAGGCACGGCCCACGCGGTTGGGCATTATGGGTTTTGGCCAGATCGGTCGGCAGGTCTACGATCTGGCCGCGCGCTCGGAGGATATCGAGGTCGTTGCCATCGCCGATATCGCACGGCCCGACATCCTGCATTACCTGCTCGGTTCGGAGGTGGATGACAGCGAGCGGTACCGGCTGGAGGGTAACTTCCTGGTCTGCGGCGAGCGTCGCGCGCGGGTCGTACCCATCGACCTGCCGCGCGAAATGCCCTGGGATATTTTCGATGTGGACATGGTGATCGACGCCACCGGCAAGTATCGCCATTCCTCGTTCCTGCAGGATCACCTGGGCAACGGCGCCAATCGGGTGCTGCTGCGCACGCTGCCGCAGGACAAGGTCGATCGCATCGTACTGCCGGGTATCAACGAGGGCGAAATCAATGGAGCGGACCGCATGATCAGCGCGGGCTCGGCGACCACCACCGCCCTGGCGCTGCTGCTGTCGGTTCTGGGAGAACTCTTCGAGATCGAGTGCGCCACGATGACCTCGGTGCACGCCTACACCTCGGACCAGGCGCTGCAGGACTACGCGGGCAGCGACTACCGACGCAGTCGCTCGGCCGCGCAGAACATCATTCCCAACAATCACGACGCCGCCACCTGGATCGGCGAGCTGCTGCCGCAGTTCAAGGACAAGGTGTTGACCTCGACGCTGAACGTGCCCATCCACGAAGGCTGCCTGCTCGACACCAACCTGGTGTTTAAAGATGCGTCGATCACGCCCGAGGCGGTAAACACCGCGATGCGCGAGGCCGCTGCCCGGCGTCCCGAACTGATCGGGATCTCGGAAGATCCCATCGTGTCCTCCGACGTGATCGGCAGCGCGCGGTCGCTGCTGTTTGATATTCCCGGTACGCTCAAGGCCGGCGATACCATCATCAAGACACTGGGCTGGTACGAAACGCTCGGTCACGCCGCGCGTATGCTCGATGTCGTTCGACTTTATGCCGCGCTGGATGCGTCAACGGACGCGGGTGCAGCGGAGGTGCGGTCATGAGAGTAGCCATCAACGGGTTCGGTCGTATCGGCCGCTCGGTCTTTCGCATTCTTGAGGAAACCACCGGCGTTGACGTGGTCGCGGTAAATGACCTGTTCGACCACGCCGCCCTGCGGTACCTGCTGAACTACGACACCGTCATGGGGCCGTTTGGCAAGTCGGTCGCGCTG
>CAYGOX010000365.1:3159-3647 GCA_964351485.1 uncultured Halioglobus sp. | reverse complement strand
CGCGGTGGAGCGCGTCGAAGCGCTCGAGCAGATCGGACCCCAGGTCGAGCTCGCCGTCGTCGCCGGCCAGGACGCCGGCGAGCTTCTCGCGGGCCAGCGCGGTGTAGGCGAGCACGGACTCCGAGGGCAACGGCCCGACGGTGAGGATCACGTCAGCAACTGTAGGGGTCGCGGACCGTCGCGAACAGGCCATCGCCCACAATCTCGACTGCATCGAGCGCGGCAAGGTGCTCGGCAGCAAGGCGATCACCGTGTGGATCGGCGACGGCGCCAACTTCCCCGGCCAGCAGCATTTTGCGCGCTCACTGCAACGCTACCTCGACAGCACCGCAGACATTTACGCCGCGCTGCCGGACGACTGGCAGATGTTTATCGAACACAAGATGTTCGAGCCGGCGTTCTACAGCACCGTCATCCAGGACTGGGGCACCAACATCCTCTGCGCCATGCAGCTGGGTGACAAGGCCAAATCGCTGGTCGACCTGGGT
>CAYGOX010000365.1:0-3068 GCA_964351485.1 uncultured Halioglobus sp. | reverse complement strand
ATGACGATCTGGACAGCGGCTCGATCAATCCCTACCAGCAGTTCCTGGTGTTCAATGAACTGGTCGATGCCCGGCACAACAACGTGGAGGGGTTCGACCCGGCCTACATGCTCGACCAGTCGCACAACGTGACCGACCCGATCGAAAGCCTGATCAATTCTGCGATCGAGGTGCAGCGCAGCTACGTGAAAGCGCTGCTGGTGGATCGCGAGGCGCTGTACGCGCACCAGGACGCGAACGATGCACTGATGGCCACGAACACGCTGAAGCAGGCGTACAACACCGATGTCGATCCGATCCTCGCGCTGGCCAGGCGCGACAGCGGCGGCGCCATCGATCCCATCGACTGCTATCGACAGGCGCACTACCGCGAGCAGTTGCGCAGCGCGCGCCCGCCGGTGGCCGGCGGCGGCTCGGGTATCGTCTAGCGCCCGGGCACGACGCAATGGTGAACCGGTTCGACACGGATTATCCCGATATTCCCTACCTCGAGGCGCGGGCGCGCAAGCGCATCCCGCGCTTTGCCTTCGAATACCTGGCCGGCGGCTGTAACGCCGAGGTCAACCTGCGCGCCAACACCGACAAGATCCGCGAGGTCCGCCTGCAGCCCTACTACCTGCGCGGCACCGGTGAGGTATCGCTGAAGACGTCGCTGTTCGGCCACGAGTACGCCGCGCCGTTCGGCGTCGCGCCGATTGGCCTGCAGGGCCTGATGTGGCCGCGCGCGTCGGAAATCCTTGCGCGCACCGCCTACGAAAACAACCTGCCGTACATTCTCAGCACGGTCGGTACCGCCAGCATCGAGACGATCGCGAAGATCACCGAGGGCAACGCCTGGTTCCAGCTGTACAACCCGGTGGCAGACGAGCTGCGCAGCGACCTGCTCAAGCGCGCCCACGCCGCCGGCTACAAGGTGCTGGTCGTATTGTGCGACACCCCCAGCTTCGGCTACCGCTCGCGCGAGATACGCAACGGCCTGTCCATGCCACCGCGCATGTCCGCGCGCAATATCGCGCAGATCGCGCTGCGCCCGCACTGGGCGCTGGCCACCCTGCTCGCCGGGCAGCCGCGTTTCCAGACCCTGCTGCCCTATATTCCCAGCGGCATGAACATGCACCACCTGGGGCTGTTTATGAACGAGACGTTTTCAGGCCGCCTGAGCGAAGAGAAACTCGACGCAATTCGCGCGCAGTGGCCGGGCAAACTCGTGGTCAAGGGCATCGTCACCACCGAGGACGCCGAAAAAGCGATTCGTATTGGCGCCGACGGCATCATCGTGTCCAACCACGGCGGGCGCCAGCTCGACAGCGGCCCGGCCGCCATCGAATCTCTCGAGGCGATGGCCGCGCAACTGGGCGATCGCATCACCGTGATGATGGACAGCGGCATCCGCACCGGCGCCGATATCGCCAACGTCCTGGCCAGCGGCGCGAGCTTTGGCTTCCTCGGCCGCTCCTTCATGTACGGCGTGGCAGCGCTGGGCGAGCGCGGCGGCGAACAGGTGGTCGAGATCCTGTCGCGCCAGCTGCAGCAGGTGATGGAACAGGTCGGGGCACAAACCGTCGCGGCACTGCCGGAGCACCGCCGGATGCCACCCGGTGACAAATCTCAACAACATTCACCCGCATAACAGAGAACAGAACCATGAAGAAATGGCTTATCCGGATCGGGATCGTCGTGCTTGTCCTTGTACTGGCCGCCGCGAGCTACGCCTACTACCAGATGCGTTCGCGCGGATTCTGGCGCATTCCGTCCTACGACACCGAGCCACCGACCGTGCCGGTGCTGCCGCGACCCGCGGTGCTGGTGTTTTCCAAGACCAACTCCTTTATCCACGTGGAGGCGATCCCGGCAGCCGAGGCCATGTTTACGCAGATCGCGCAGGACAACGGCTGGTCGATTTACGTCACCGAGAACGGCGCCATTCACAACGCCGACGACCTGGCCCGCTTCGATACAATTGTCTGGAACAACGTCACCGGCGACGGCCTGACCGACGAGCAGCGCGCCGCCCTCTCCGCCTACCTTGAAAACGGTGGCGGCTGGATCGGCATCCACGGCGCCGGCGACGCCTCGGCCGAGGCCGACTGGCCCTGGTATCGCGAGCACCTGATCGGCGCAAACTTTATCGGTCATCCCATGAATCCGCAGTTCCAGGAAGCGGCCATTCGCATCGAGCAGCCGCAGCATCCCGTTGTCGCCCATCTGCCCGCGCGCTGGTCGCGCAGCGACGAGTGGTACTCCTTCGACCGCAGCCCACGGGCGCAGGGGATGCAGGTGCTGGGCAACCTCGACGAATCCACCTATTCGCCGGTGTTCTTCGACAAGGATATCCGCATGGGAGACGACCACCCGGTAATCTGGAACAACTGCGTCGGCGCGGGCCGCATTTTCTACTCGGCGCTGGGCCACACCGCAGAGAGTTACACCGAGGCGCTGCACGTGCACATGCTGACGGAGGCGATGCTGTGGACCGGCGGCCTGACGGGCGCTGAGTGCGCGCAAGGAGCCGCGCAATGAGCCTTGTACGCCGCTGCAAGTTTTTGCACACATCGCTGGCACTACTGGCCGGCCTGTTCACGGGCGCGCTGAACGCGCAACCGGGCCTGTTGACGCCCACCGACCTGCGCGTCGAATACGGTGCCGAGGCGCTGGGGATCGACGCGCCCTCACCGCGACTGAGCTGGCGCAGTACCTCACAGACGCGCGGCGCAATGCAGAGCGGCTACCAGTTGCAGGTCGCCAGCTCCACCGCCGCGCTTGAGGCTGGGGAACTGCACTGGGACTCCGGTCGCAGGGACAGCGAAGATTCCCTGTTCATCACCTATGAAGGCCCCGCACTGGCCTCTGGCGAGCGCGCTGCCTGGCGGGTGCGGGTGTGGGACCACCGGGGCAATGTCTCGGCGTGGAGCGTGCCCGGCACCTGGGAGATGGGCCTGCTGCAGTCACAGGACTGGCAGGGCGAGTGGATCGGCTACCACACCGCGCTCGACGACACAGCGCAGCGACCGGTGGTCCAGCTGCGGCGCACTTTCGTCGTGCGCGAGGACATCGAGAGTGCCCGCCTC
>CAYGOX010000364.1:1273-3656 GCA_964351485.1 uncultured Halioglobus sp. | reverse complement strand
TGCGAGATTGAGGTTGATGACCCCAGCTTCAACCGTACGTATACAGCGGTGCCGAAGGCAGGTTACGAGTTTGTTCGATGGCTCGACGCACCTGGGCATGGCTGCCGCGGCTCCACGGATCCCGCCTGCATCGTCAGTCTTCCGGGTGGCGCATTTGGTCAGGCGGTGGTGGACACCTATGAAATCCTGTCACTCACACCGGTCTATCGGGATGTGGGTATCGACTCCGACAACGACGGTATTCGCGATGAGGAGGACGAGGACGACGACAACGATGGCGTGTTTGATGTGGATGATGACTGTCCGCTGGCGGCAGGCACAACCGCCAATGGTTGCAACCCCATCACTGATTTCGTCGTCATCAACGGCCAGGACTGGGCGCAACTGAACGTGTTCGTTGGTCTTACCTGGAACGACTTCAATGCGGTTTGCCCAGGCGGCGTATGCGGCGGAAGCCTCAATGGCTATGACATGACTGGCTGGCGCTGGGCTTCCGTGGATGAATTGAATACGCTGTTCAATACCTACGTGCCTTCCGAGTTTGCCCTGGGGCCAGGGCCCGATAGCTATACCAGCACCTTTACTTTCATGCAGTCGTTTTACAATACCGGTTTGAGTCCGACCAGTGAGCAGTTCAGGCTAAGAATTGGTTGGGAGTATCGGTGGCGGGCCTGGACATCCAGCGAGTCGGCTGCGGCACCCCTCGAGGCCTCTACCGGTGAGGCTCAACATTGCGCATGCGGCTTCATTCTCGGTGACGATATTGCCGATACCGCGCAAACCGCCGCCAAAACATCCAATATCTATAGCCGCGCCTGGTTGTTCAGGCCCTAGTAGGAGGTATCGTTCAGTGACAGATCGATCGATAACAGCGCCAGGTCGGCGCTTCCAAGGTGGGCAACTGGTCCTGCTGCTGGTCAGTCTTCTGGCATTCAGCAGCCCGGGCCATGCCCAGTTGGTGGAACTCGACTTTGCGCTGCCGGGTGATGGCTGGGTAACCCGCGACACTGTCAACAACCTCGACTGGATCGACCTGACCGTCACCGACGGCTGGTCGGTGAATGACGCACTGGCCAGCGGATATGTCACCATTTTCGGGTATCACGTCGCGACCGCCGCGGAAGTTGATTCGCTGTTTGAAACCGCAGGCCTGAGCGCTTCGCGTTTTACCATCACTCAAACGGCGCAGGAAAGCGTTGCCTACTCAGCGGGTATACCGCCCAATCCACCCGTACCGCCCACGGTGTACACCTCGGAGGCGTTGACCGCCTTCCAGACACTGGGGCCGCTGCTGGGCTACACGGCGCAGGTCTCCATCAGCATCCTGACCGTGGATGCGATGAATGGCTTCTTTTCCGAGGATCCGCAGATCGACTGGGTGGGCTTGAGTGACAACCGGTACACCGCCACACCGCGCGGCTCCGACTGGACGCTCAAGTACGATGTAGACGCCGACGGTGTGGACTCGTCGACGAGCGCGAGCAACACAGGCGTGTTCCTGGTAAGAGCGTCGCAGGATCCTCCGGGCTGCTGAAAAAAACCGGGGACAGACCACGGTTTCCTGGTCAGGAAACCGTGGTCTGTCCCCGGTTTTTTTGTCCCTACTTCACCGCATGAATAGTCTTCACGACATCCAGAAAGAGATTGTTGACCTCGCGCAGCTTGAAACCGGCGGCCTCCACATTCGCCACGGTGGTGCGGTTCATATCGGGGCCGATACGGCTCGTGATGAGCGTCATGAAGTCCATCATCAGCTTGAACGGGTAGTAGCGCGAACCGGTGTGCTCGAACATGTACAGATCACCACCGGGTTTCAGCACGCGGCGCAGTTGCTTTAGTCCCTCGACAGGATTCGGCACGGAGCAGAAGGTGCAGGAGGTAAACACCTGGTCGAAACTGTCGTCTGCGTAATCGAGGTCGTGCACGTCCATCACTCGCGCTTCAATCTCACCGTCGTAGGCGGCGATGCGCGGTGCGGCAACTTCCAGCATTTTAGGGCTGATATCCAGCGCCGTGATGTGCTTGCCCGGCGGGAAGGTGGGGATATCCAGGCCCGTACCCAGGGCCAGGAACAGGATGTTCCCCTCCATCTTGCTAAATAGCTCACGCTTGAAAGGTCGCCAGCGGTCTTCTGCGCCCTTGCCGGCCATAACGTCGAAATTTGGGGCCGCCTTGTCCCACTTGGCTTGCGTGACAGTATCCATCAGCTGCTTTCCCCCGTGGCGTAGCTGCGCCTGCCGCGCAACAGCGCATTCAATATCCAGATGAGTACGATGCAGCCCAGACCGATGAGCGCGCCGTATCCGATCGCGAGTTCCCAGCTAACCGGGTGCATGGCCTTGTACATACCCAGCACCATGCCACTCATCATGCCCGTGAACAT
>CAYGOX010000364.1:0-1263 GCA_964351485.1 uncultured Halioglobus sp. | reverse complement strand
AGCATGACTTCCATCGCGCCGAAGAAAACACTGAAGGGAAAGAACAAGACAAAGCCGACGAGCATGCCAATCGCCATGGCCCACAACATGGCCAGGAACATATTCCAGCCCGTGGCGGTGAGCAACACGCAAAGTAACCCGGCCAACATGCCCGCGACGACATTCGCAAGCAGGTCTCCGACGATAAAGAACACTCTGGAATCCATAGCCACCTCCTGTAGGGCTGCGCTGAGTATAGACGCTGGAGACAAACTGCGGGGAGGCTTTTAGCCGGATTGGCCGTCGGAACCGCTGCGGGCAAGCGCCATTCCCGTTTTCGATGCGCTTGCAGTATAGTAGCCGACACCTCACGAGCAGGGTCATTTTCGGACAAGCCCGCAATTCTAAACAGGACACACCGAAGCCACATGAAAGTAAGCCGTGTGCACCGCGACTTTTTCAACACATTGCTGACGCAACTCAAAGAGGCCGGAGTCAGTCAGGCGCAGCTGTTCAAGACGCTGCGATCACGGGGCGTACGCTATACGAGTAAAGGCCCGTCGGTTTTTGCGGGCGTCGAGGGAATGAGCGTCCTCGAAACCGCGGTGGAGCTAACCAAAGACCCCTGCCTGGCCATTCGCCTGGGGCAGAAGGTCGATATGGCGAGCTATGGCAGTTTCGGTTTCGCGCTGATGAGTTGTGCGAATATGCGCGAGAGTATCGCGCTGTTGTGTCGCTACGGGCAGGCGATGTTTGAGCCGAGGTGGACGGCGATTGAGCACGGCGACGGTTTGCTGCTACGGCTCAATATCAGTGTCGGCAGTGAGTTAGGGCGACAGATTGTCACGGAGCTGAGCTTCTCTAACCTGTCGACCCTGGGAAACTCGCTGTATCGCAAGCCGGTGGACGGCACAGAAGTGCAATTCAACTTTTCCCGACCAGCGCATGTCAAATGTTACGGTCACACCTTTGACGGACCCATCACGTTCAACTGCGAACACAGTCAGGTGTTTTTGCCCGCAAGGGTACTCGACACGCCCGTCAAAACCGCCAACCGTTCCCGGCATGTGGTGTTCTACCAGCAGTGCGAAGAGATGCTGCGCGGGCTCAACAGCGCAGAAAGTACCACGTCCGCAGTGCGGCAGTTACTGATCCAGTCTGCCGGCGATTTTCTCGATATCGCGCAGGTGGCCCAGAGCCTCAATGTCAGCGAGCGCACCCTCAGGCGCCGACTGGACGCTGAATCAACCAGCTTCAGGGCAGTGGGGGAGGAGGTTAGGGAGC
>CAYGOX010000363.1:0-3666 GCA_964351485.1 uncultured Halioglobus sp. | reverse complement strand
CAGCTGTGGCAATACCATCCAGACGCGTTCCACGCTGTGTGAAGACTTTCACGTAGACGTGTGTTCCGAGTGCCACCCGTTCTTCACCGGCAAGCAGAAGATCGTCGACAGCGGCGGTCGTGTCGATCGCTTCAACAAGCGCTTCGGCGCCCGGGGCAAGAAAGCCAGCTGATACCGCCGCGCCGGTCACGCCGGCAGCAGCCACCAAAAACGCCAGTTGCGAGAATCGCCCTGGCGTTTTTTGTGCCCGCTCATTCAGCCCCGTGAATCCGCGCGCGTCGCGCCCGCGTAAAAGTCCGGACGAACCGTAGAAATCGCGCGCGCTGCCCCCAACTAGTGAATATATCGCCTTGTTACCGCTAGGCGATTTCTATATGCTCGGTTACCTTTTTTTCTGGGCCCGCAAACTACCAGGAAGCCCCATGTCCAACGATACCAAAGCCGCAGCTCTCGCTTACCACGCCGAGCCTGTCCCGGGGAAGATCAGCATCGAACTGACAAAGTCCGCCGAGACGCTGCAAGACCTGGCGCTCGCCTACAGCCCCGGCGTTGCCGAGCCGTGCCGCGAGATTGCCGCTGACGAGGCGCACGCCTACCGGTTTACCGGCAAGGGCAACCTCGTGGCCGTGATTTCCAACGGCACCGCCGTGCTGGGCCTTGGTAACCTGGGCAGCCTGGCGAGCAAGCCGGTCATGGAGGGCAAGGCCCTGCTGTTCAAGCGCTTTGCCGGTATCAATTCCATCGACATCGAAGTGGCGACCGAAGACGCCGGCGAGTTCATCGACACCGTGGCGAACATCGCGGGCACTTTCGGTGGCATCAACCTTGAAGACATCAAGGCGCCGGAGTGTTTCGAGATCGAAACGGTCCTGAAAGAGCGCTGCGACATCCCCGTATTCCACGACGACCAGCACGGCACCGCGATCGTAACCGCGGCCGGTCTGCTCAACGCGCTCGAAGTGCAGGGCAAGACCCTCGAAGACGCCGTCATCACCTGCCTCGGCGCCGGCTCGGCAGCAATTGCCTGCATGCGGCTGCTGGTGGTGATGGGCGCGCGCCGCGAGAACATCTTCATGCTCGACCGTCGCGGTGTGATCTACGAAGGTCGCGAGGGCGTCAACGCTTACAAGGAAGAGTTTGCCAACGACACCGACAAGCGTTCGCTGTCAGATGCCATCAAGGGCGCTGACGTGTTCATCGGCCTGTCGGGCGCCGATCTGCTGACCCCCGAAATGCTCCTGTCCATGGCCGAGCGTCCCATCGTGTTCGCCTGTTCGAACCCGGATCCGGAGATCAAGCCGGAACTGGCGCTGGAAACGCGCGACGACCTCATTATCGCCACCGGCCGTTCCGACTATCCCAACCAGGTGAACAACGTGCTGGGTTTCCCGTTCATCTTCCGCGGCGCGCTCGACGTGCGCGCTTCGGCGATTAACGAGGAGATGAAGGTCGCGGCCGTACTGGCCCTGAGTGCACTGGCCAAGGAGCCGGTGCCCGAGAGCGTCCTGCGTGCCTCCGACCTCGATGCGCTGAGCTTCGGTAAGGATTACATCCTGCCCAAGCCGGTTGATGGTCGCCTGCTGTCGTGGATTGCCCCCGCCGTGGCCAGGGCTGCGGTTGAGAGCGGCGTTGCCCGTATTCCCCTGCCCGAAGGCTACGCGCCCAGCCTCTAGAAAAGGTCGCCGATCAGGGCTTCCGCCGCCGGATCAACCTCGCTCCCGGTGGTGGTCGCAGCCGCTCGCTGCGGCATGTTTTCTTCCCGGAAGTATTCAAAGAGCGTGTCGGACTGTCCGCTCCCGGCCAGCAGCCCCGTGCTGGCGTCGATCTTCACGTGCGCCAGGCCGGCGGGCATCGGCAGCGTGTGCTCCGGTCGGCCTGCCAGGGCCTCGCCCATGTAGTCGATCCAGATCGGCAGGGCCGCGGTGCCGCCGAACTCGCGGCGTCCCAGCGGCGTGTAGTTGTCAAAGCCCACCCAGGTGGTGGTAACCAGGTCGGGGTTGTAGCCGGAGAACCAGGCGTCCATGGGCCCGTTGGTGGTGCCAGTCTTGCCCGCAAGGTCGCCGCGTTCCAGCGCCAGCGCGCGGCGCCCGGTACCGAAGCGGATCACGTCGCGCAGCATGCTGTTGAGGATGAAGTTCACTCGCTCGTCCATCACGCGCGGCGCAATGGGTCGCTGCGCATCGGCCTCGGGGGCGCTGGCGAGAATTTCCTCGATACTCAATTCGTCTTCGCCGACGGTGGCGTCCGGTTCCTCGGGTTCGCAGTCGGTGCAGACGGTGGCCGGCAGCGCCTCGAAGAGCACGTTGCCCTCGACGTCCTCGATGCGCTCGACCAGGTAGGGTTCAACCCGGTAGCCGCCGTTGGCGAGGATCGCGTAGCCGGTGGCGACTTCCAGCGGGCTCATCGCGTGTGTGCCCAGCGCCAGTGACAGGTCGCGGGCAAAGTCGCCGTTATCAAAACCCAGTTGTCCCGCGTATTCGATCAGCTTGTCCACGCCCAGGCCCTGCAGCAGGCGTATCGATACCAGGTTGCGCGACTTGGTGAGCGCCAGGCGCAGGCGGGTGGGCCCGTAGAAGCGGCCGCCGTCGTTCTCGGGGCGCCACACGTCTTCCAGCGAGCGATCCTGCATCACCACGGGGGCGTCATTGATGATACTGGCGGCGGTGTACCCGTTCTCCAGCGCCGCGGCGTACAGGAAGGGCTTGAAGCTGGACCCGGGCTGGCGCTGTGCCTGGGTCGCGCGGTTGAACTTGCTCAACTCGAAACCCATGCCGCCGACGATGCTGACGATGGCGCCGTCCAGCGGATCCAGCGATACCAGCGCCGCCTGTGCGGCCGGCACCTGCTTGAGGTGCAGCGCGTTGTTCTCGTCACGATCGACCCGGATCAGGTAGCCCGCTGCGAGCACCTGGTCGATGGATTCGGGATTCGGGCCGCGCCGATTTTCGCCGCGGTAGGGCCGGGCCTGATGCACTCCGTTGGCGAAGGGCAGGATGTCCTCGCTGCCGTCGGGGAAGATAAGTTGTGCGGTGTCCTCGCCCACGGCGGTGACGACGGCCGGTTGCAGGTCGGCGATCACGGCTGTCTTGGCCAGGACCTCGAGGTAGTGCCGCCGCGTTTCGGCGTCGGTGGCGCGCGGCGTGAGTTTTTGTTCCGGGCCGCGATAGCCGTGGCGCTCGTCATAGGTGAGCAGGCCGTCGATCACCGCGCGCCGCGCGACTTCCTGCAGGCGACTGTCGATGGTGGTGTACACCCGGTAGCCGTGCGTGTACGCCTCCATGCCGTAGTGATCGAGCATATGTTGCCGTGCCATTTCGGCGGCGTAGTGCGCAGAGAAGGCCAGTTGCGCGCCGTGATGGCGGGCGGTGACCGGCGCCGCGCGCGCAGCCTGTTGTTGCTCGGTATTGATGTACCCCAGTTCCAGCATTCGGCCGAGAATCCAGTTGCGGCGTTGTTCGCCCGCTTCCGGCCCGCTGATGGGGTTGTTCCGCGACGGCGCCTTGGGAATGCCGGCGAGCATGGCGTGCTGCGCCAGGGTCAGCTCGGCGATGCCCTTGCCGTAGTACACCTGTGAGGCGGCTTCGAAGCCGTAAGCGCGATGACCGAGGAAGACGCGGTTGAAGTACAGCTCAAAAATTTCTTCCTTGCTCAGCGCGCGTTCGATTT
>CAYGOX010000362.1:0-3668 GCA_964351485.1 uncultured Halioglobus sp. | reverse complement strand
CTACCGCGACCCCGCCGTGCAACTGGCCTGGGGTGACTTCAATCCCGACGAGGCCGATTTCGCCCGCGCCGCTGCGTCCGGCCGGGTCGAGCATATCTACTACCGCATCAACGGCGCGACCAATGACAACCTGGGGTTTGTCGACCTGGACTTTTTCCGCATCTGCCAACAGCACCGCATCGCCTGTTTCGGCACCTGGCACACCGGCGGTCACAACACCGCCGAGCCGGGCCTCAACCTGCCCTATACCGACCTGTTCACCGCTCCGGAAATGGACGTGAAGCTGAACCAGATTCTGCCGGTCTTCACACACTCCACCGCAAACAACTGGGGTGCACGCGGCCACTACAACCTGGGGTTGTCATGGGATTTTGCCAACATCCAGCGCGGCACCACTGAACTGGTCGTTCCGCTGCGCTACCGCCAGCACACGGGCCTTGGAGCCATTGAGGACCAGCCTGAGAGCGCCACCTTCAACATCACGCTGAGGAACGTCGGCAAGCTGCGTTTCCACCGGGGAAAAACACTGTACTGGACGCTGGGTGACCAGCGCGGCACTACGACAGTATCGCTGATCGGAAGGCGCAACGTGGTCCAGATCAACGGCCTCAGGCTCGATACTTCCGAGCAATATACCGACCTGCGTGTCTCCCTGGAGGAGCCCGAAGTGATCGTGCAGGAAATCGAGGAACCGCAGCCCGAGTCGCTGATCGTCTACACGCGTCAACCGCGCGCGCGCACCCCGATTCCCGGCACGCCGATCGAGGAAGCAGCCAACTGGCAGCGCGCCTCCGATGTCGGCCGTATCAACGCCACGCTGACCGAGAGCGACCTGGTGCTCGACGACATGAACGGCAATGTCGAGGTCATTCACGATTGCACCGGGTCGGCAGAGATCTGTGTGGCCCACGAGGCTCGTGTGAGCCCGGATGGAACACTGATCGCCTACTCGGTGGGCTACGGCAACAACCTCACCGAAATCAAGCTCGACGGCATCGGACTGGGTATCTACGAGATTCCCGAACTGACGCGGGCCGAGATCTGGATCTACGAGGTCGAATCGGGATTGAGTTACCCGGTCCCCAATGCTCCGCAGGGCACGATCGATCGCCAGCCGGACTGGCTCAACAACAACACCATCGTGTTCTCCAGCAATGCCGGCGACACCTACCCCTATCGCAACCAGATTCCGGTACACCAGGAACCCGGCCGCTGCTTCAACGCGCCCTACTGCGTGTCGCAGGAATACGGTTACAGCCGGGCGGGCCGCTCGATGCAGATCTGGAAAATGGATATCAACGGCACCGACGCGCACAATCTCACGCCGCACGAGCAGATGGCGCTGTCACCGGTCGTCATGAGCAACGGCGACATCGTCTACTCCTGCTGGAACGCCCACGGCAACCGCTCACACGACGGCGCGACCAGCATCGGCCCCTCGACCTCCAAAAACAAGTGGTGGTTGTGCCGGATGGACGGCAACGGTGCTGACTCGAGCGTGGTCCTGAACGCGCACAAGACGCCGACGCTCAAGACGCGCGACTACCTGCCGCCTGGATTCGTCGGCGGTGAAGGACGCACGCGCCTGCGCGCAATCCGCTCCGCGTCCGAAATTTTCAAGGACAAGCTCGCGGTCACCAATTACTACCGCGGCAATCACGTCGGCAGCATGGGCATTATCTTTGGCATGGATTACACCAACCCCCATGTCGAGGGTTGCTCTACCGAAGACTGCTTCGCAGACGCACCGGGCACCAGCACCCGTGCCGGTTCCGGCCGCTACGTGCCCAGTTCGCTGCGCCCGATCACGCCCTACGGCAACGACCAGGATATCGTGGTGCGCCGGGACGCGCTCAATCGCGCCCTGGGTAAGGCCGGCTACCCGGCGCCGTTCTCGAAAGAGGAGTTTTTGATCACCCACGCGCGCGGTTCCTGCTACGAGGGCACACGACCCGAGGAAGCCAACCGCGCATGGCACGGCGGCGAGCCGACCTGCCAGAAGGCGATCTACAAGGTGAAAGTGCCGATGGTCACCGATCCGTTCGACACCTCGCAGTTGGAACTGGTCGCCGGCGGCGACGAGTGGCAGGCCTTCGATGCCCGCGCCGTGGTGCCCTACCGGGAGATCTTCGACCAGCCCATGCCCGACCAGCCGGCGCCGCTGAATGAGGACGAAGGCTGCTACCTGCAGGTGGTGGATGCGCGCAAGGCCGAGCTGTTCTCTGCGCGCCCCTACGACTGGATGACCACGCTCTTCGAACAGTGCAGCACGCAAGGTTGTGCGGTAGGCACCGAGCTGGCGAACTTCCACAGCCAGAACATCGCGGCACTGACAGTCTACCTGGCCGAGATGTGGGATTTCACCTACCAGGGTGAGCGCCGCACAGAGTACGCCAACACGATCAACAACATGGGCCACAAGTCCATCGCCATACTCGGATCGCAACCGCTGCAAAGCGACGGCTCTGTCAAAATGCAGGTGCCCTGTGAGACGCCGCTGATGATGGTAGGCACAGACGCCAATGGCCTGTCGATCGCCCACGACGAGATGCTCCACTCGCTGCGTCGCGGAGAGACACGCACCTGTCACGGCTGCCACGACGGCCACTCGCACGAGCGCGCCTCGCAGCTGACCGAACCGCCCCTGGTGCGCTTCGCACGCACACAGGCCGCGCTGACCGACCCGCCAATGCCGCAGGCGCAGGCGCCCGTGCGTTTCACCGACGTCGTGCCTATCCTGGAGACACACTGCGCGGGCTGCCACACCGGCATGAACAGCGAGGACGCCCTGTTGTACTCGAAGCTGACCCAGGATTACGAACAGATTGACTGGTCCTGGATGACGCCCAAGGCGGGGCCGCGTGGCGACTTCCGCCTCGCGCGACCCTACACGAGCAAGTGGGTTGCCAAGTTCGCCCGCGATTCGCTGCTGTATTGGAAATGTATCGGCGAGCGCGCCGACGGCCGCACCGACGCGATGTACAGCAACGACATCGACTTCGGGCCCGACCACCCGACCACGGCCAGTGCGCAGGAATGCCAGCGCCTGGGCCGCTGGATCGACACCGGGGCGCAACGCTAGGGCATAGCGCCCGGACACCCACAACAGTGCAGTAATCCCTACACCGCGTGGTGGGGATTCCACGGGCGATCAGGTATCCTGATCGCTCCATTTGCAACGTTTTTCACTCCGACAATGGCAAGGCCACTTCCACCCAACACCCCGGTCATCGTGGCCGCCAGCCAGTGCGTCGAACGGCTTGAAGACCACGCCAAACCGCCGTTTTCCTCTCCCATCGACCTGGCCGCGCAGGCCAGCTACCACGCCCTGGCCGACGCCGGCCTCAACGCCGGCATTCTCGACACCATCGCCGTTATTCGCACCTTCGCCGATACCGGCGGTGGCTGGCAGGCACCCTTCGGGCGCAGCAGTAATCCACCGGCGTCGATCGCGCGCCGCCTGAACGCAGAGCCGGCGCACCGCATCTATTCCACCGCCGGCGGTACCGAGCCGGTGCAGCTGATGATGGGGATGTGCCGCGAGATTGCACGCGGTGCAAAGCGCGCAGTGTTGCTGACCGGGGCCGAGGCCATCGGCAGCGAACGCTTCGGCCAGCGCAAGGGGCTGGAGGATGACTGGCAGGAAATCATCGACGCGCCGCTGGATA
>CAYGOX010000361.1:0-3711 GCA_964351485.1 uncultured Halioglobus sp. | reverse complement strand
CCGCCAAGCGTCGATGCATCTGGTCGAGGCGGGAAAACCGCACGGCATTGCGACGCCACTGCGGCGTGTCCGACAGCGGCGTGCCGCTGGAATAGCTGCCAGGACGATCGATGGAACGCGTCACCATCGACATCCCCGTCACGTGGACATCGTCACAGATTTCCAGGTGCCCGACGACACCCACGCCACCGGCGAGCGTACAGCGGGCACCCACCCGCGTGCTGCCGGCCAGTCCGACACAGCCGGCGATGGCGGTGCGCTCACCAATAACGCAGTTGTGACCGATCTGCACCTGGTTGTCGATAATGACACCGTCGCCAATGACAGTGTCGTCAAAGGTGCCACGATCGATCGTGGTACAGGCACCGATCTCCACCTGGTCACCGATCCGGACTCCCCCGAACTGGTGCTGCTTCACCCAGCCCGCCGGGCTGGACGCGAAACCGAAACCATCAGCGCCCAGCACCGCGTGACTGTGTATCACGCACGCCTTGCCGATGTGCACGCCGGGGTAGACAACGACCTGGGGATACAGATGCGTGCCCTCGCCGATCACACTGCCGGCACCGACGTGAACCCCGGCATCGAGTACCGCACGCTCACCCACCACTGCCCCGGCGCCGACCACGACGTGGGGGCCCACTGAGGCCGAATGAGCAACGCGCGCATCGTCGGCAATGACAGCGGTGGGATGGATGCCGGCCGGCGGCGGTTCCGCGCTGGCAAACAACGCCGATGCGCGGGCCATCGCCAGGTAGGGGTCGTCACTCTCGAGCCAGACGGTGGGACAGACGGGTGCATCTTCGGCGCGCAGGATCACCGCCGCTGCAGTCGTATCCGCCAGGCATTGCCTTTGGCGCTGGTCAGCCAGGAACGTCAGGTCGCCGGGCCCGGCGCCGCTTAGCGATGCCAGGCCGGTAATGGGAGTGTCCGCCTCGCCGGAGAACGCCAGACCGAGACGATCCGCGAGTTCACCGAGGCGGAACACGGGAGGTGTTACTTCTTGTTGCCCAGCTGGTTGAGCTTGTCGGTCACCTTGGCGGTGACGCTGTAACCGGCATCGGCGTGGATGACGGCGCTTTGCTGCAGCAGCAGCCCGATACCGTCCTGGGCGATCAGCTCGCGCAGAACCGTCTGGACATTGGGCGCCATCTCGCGAAACAGGCCCTGTCCCGCCGCCTGCTCGGCCTGGCGCAGCTTGCCAGTCACGTGTTCGAGGTCGGCCTGCTTGCTCCCGAGCTTCTTGCGGGCATTGAGCTGCTGTTCCTGGCTCATCACCGCGGAATCTTTCTGCAGCTTCTTGAGCAGGTCGTCGAACTCGCCCTGCAGCTTGTCGTACTCGGCCTTGTCGGCCTTGTAATCTTCCTGGCTGCGTACCTCAGCCATGCGTTTCTGCGCAAAGTCGGTTTGCAGGATCGCCTCGTTCAGGTCGACAACGGCGATCTTGCCCTGTGCATAACCCGCCGCTGACAGCGACATGGCGAGGGTGAACATTGCAAGTTTCAGTAGGTTAGACACGGTTTTCTCCACGTTGAGTAGTAAATCTTGGGCAGCCGGCACTAGAAGCCACGGCCGAGAGTAAACTGGAACACTTCCTCTTCGTCAAATTCCCCGGCGTTGAGGGGCTTGGCGAGGCTGAAGGTCATCGGCCCGAAGCCGGTTATCCAGGTGACGCCCACGCCGAAGGAATAGCGCAGTTCGTCCCAGTCGACGTCGAAGCAGCCGGCCTGGCTCTCGACACAGTTGGTGTCGAAGACGGTGCCGGCGTCGAAGAAGAATGCCGAGCGCAGCTGCGAACGATCCTTCACGAAGGGCAGCGGAAACAACAGTTCGATACCGCCCTCCACCAGCAGGTTGCCGCCGAAGGGGTCGGGCCTGTCGTTGATCTGGCTCGCGACCAGTTGTCCGTCCGGCCCCAGGACATAGCCGAAGTCGGTACCATCGGGACCGCCGGTTGCCACGGCGTTGCCGTTTTCGTCGATCTCCGTAACGGGCTCGGCAATGCGGTAGTCAATTGCGGGGGTCGAACGCGGGCCAATGGTGTTGCTCTCGTAGCCACGCACCGATCCGAAGCCACCGGCGAAATAATGCTCATAGAACGGCAGCTCCGTGGTATCCCCGTAGCCGTCGCCGTAACCCAGTTCCGTGCGCAGGCGTATCGTCCACGTCTTCAGGATGGGCATTGGGTAATAAATTTCACCGCGATAGGTAAGCTTGTAAAACTCCAGGTCCGAGCCGGGCATGGACACTTCCAGCGCCACCGACTGCGACGCACCGCGCGTGGCAAGACGGCCGCGGTTGAGCGTGGACTGCGTCCAGCTGCCGGTCACTGTCCAGTTCAGGAACTCGTCACCGTTCTCATCGAGGAAGCCGCTCGCGGTCGGCTCCACCAGTGCTTCCGGCGGCAATCCGCTCAAGGGCAGCAGCTCCTCGACGGCGCTGTAGGTGCCATCTTCAAGCTGGTTGCTCACAAAATAGTTGTCCACGCCTTCGATCAGGCGCGGACTGGCCTGGATTTCCTGGACAGCAAAACGCCCGGTGTTGATCTCCGTGTTCGAAATGCCGAAGCTGAAACCGAGGCGCTCCGTTTCCTTGATCGGGTAACCGAAGTTGATGGCCGCACCGAGCGTGTTGGTGCTGTAGCTGGCGACGTTCACCTCGTCCAGGTCGGTGGCGCGGTAGTAGATATTAAAGCCGCGGCTGACGCCGTCCTCGGTGTAATACGGGTTGGTATAGCTGAAGTTGTACACGTCCTGGTACTTGGACGAGTTCAGGCCAATGCCCACCCGCTTGCCGGTACCCAGGAAGTTGTCCTGCTGCAGGTTCAGGCCGAGAATGAGACCGGCATCCTGCGCAAATCCGAGGCTCGCGCCAATACTGCCCGAGGACTGCTCCTCAACGGTGTAGGTGACATCGATCAGGTCGTCGTGGCCCGGCACCTCCGTGGTTTCCACCTCGGCCGAGCTGAAAAAGCCCAGTCGCTGCAGGCGGATGCGCGACTGCTCGATGGCCGCTGCCGAGGCCGGCGCGCTCTCCATCTGGCGCATTTCACGGCGCAGTACGTCGTCTGCCGTTTTCTGGTTGCCCTTGAAATCGATCCGGCGTACGTACGTGCGCTTGCCCGGGTCGACGAAAAACTTCAGGGCGACGGTGTTGTTCTCCTCGTCCAGCTCGGTGATGCCGGTGACCTTGGCAAAGTTGTATCCCTCGTTGCCCAGGCGACGGGTGAGATACTCCTCGGTGGACGTCACCAGTTGCTGGGAGAAAGTCTGCCCTTCCGACACCAGCAGGAAGCGCTCGAGATCGCTCTCGGGCAGCACCATGTCACCAGACAGGTCGACCGAACTGAGCGAGGACGGCTCGCCCTCGGTCACGTTGGCGGTGATATAAACTTCGCTCTTGTCAGGCGAGACGGACACCTGGGTCGAGTCGATAGAAAACTGGAGATAGCCGCGATCCATGTAGTAGGACGTGAGCGTTTCCAGATCGCCGGTGAGTTTTTCGCGCGAGTACTTGTCGTCGTTGGTGAAGAACGACAGCCACCCCGTCGTCTGCAGTTCAAACAGGTCGGTCAACTCCTCGTCATCGAAAACCTTGTTCCCGACCACGTTGATGTGCTTGATCGCCGCGACATTGCCTTCATCGACATCGATATTGACCGTTACCCGGTTGCGCGGCTCGGGAATCACTTCGGTTTCAATGTTGGCGTCG
>CAYGOX010000360.1:0-3747 GCA_964351485.1 uncultured Halioglobus sp. | reverse complement strand
AAAACTCGCTGCCCTGGCCCAGGCGGAATCCCAGGTCCCAGGCCAGGCTGCGTTTCTCGCTTACGCCGGCGAGCAGGAAGCGGTAGGTCACCGGCTTGAGCGCCAGCACCAGCAACGAGAGCACCGCGGCCGGCACCAGAACGCCGCCCAGCAGTGAAACATCGAAGCGGGCGCCGACCGAGAAGAAAAACAGGATCAGGAAAAAATCGCGCAGGGGCTTCAGGTTCACTGCAATGTACTGACTGATCGGGCTGGTCGCGATTGAAATGCCGGCAATAAATGCGCCGATTTCCTCTGAGAGTCCCAGGGCGCTCGCCGCCTCGGCCATGCCCAGGCACCAGCCGATGGCGAGCAGGAAAATGTACTCGTGGAAACGGTCAAAGCGCGTGATCAGCGGCAGCACGATCCAGCGTACCGCCAGTACCGCGCCACCGGCCAGTAGTGGCAGGTTGATCAGGGAGGCGGCCAGTGCGGCGCCCATCGGTTGGTCGGCGCCTTCGGCAGCGGCGAACAGGACGATCAGGACGATGATTGCCAGCAGGTCCTGCAGCAGCAACAGCCCGATCATCAGCTCGCCGATAGGCCGGTGGTGGAGCACTGTCGTTGGCAGCAGCTTGATGCCGATAATCGTCGAGGAGAACATCAGGCTGGCGCCAACGATCAGGGCATCGGTATGGCTGAAACCAAAGGCGCGGGTGACTGCGTAGCCGGCGCCCATGAACACCAGCGAGCTGAAAACCGCGACAACCGTCGACTTGCGCAGTGTCGACCAGAGCGCCTGGGGCTGCATATCCAGGCCCAGCAGGAACAGCAGGAAGATGATGCCGATGTGGCCGATCTGTGACAGCAGGTTGAGGTCGGTGACCAGTGACAGGCCGTAGGGGCCGATGCAGGCCCCCAGTGCGACGTAGGCGATGATCAGGGGCTGGCGCGTGTACAGCGCCAGCGACGCGAACAAGGCCGCGCCGCTAAAGATCAGGAAAAATGAAAACGTGATGGAGCCCGGATCCATCGTCGGGATTCACCCGTGTGGTCGCGTGGAGAAGGCGGTGCCTGCCACGCGCATCAGCGGCGCCGGAACAGGGGTTGGGGCTGGTCGATCGCGGCCTGGTAGTACTCGCTGAAATCGCCCAGGCTGTCCAGTGCGCCCTCAAGCTGTCCGTCTTCGGCGAGCGCGAACGCGTCGAACCCGAGACGCTGGAGGTAGGTCAGCTGGTCCCGGATGATGGCACCACTGGCCCGCAACTCGCCCTGGTAGCCCCGTTCACGCAATTCGCGGCCATAGGAAAAGCCGCGCCCGTCCATGAAGTTGGTGAAGTGTACGACCACCAACGGCAGGTCATTCAGGTGGTCCAGCAGCGGGGTAGGGGCCTCGTCGGCCTCCAGCTGTACCGCGCGGCCGGACTTGTCAGCCAGCGCGAGCCACTGGCCCAGCGTGTGCACCTGATCGTCGGCCGGGGTTGCCGCGTCGGCGTCCGCAGCCTGCCATGTGTCGTCGATAATCTGGCCGTTTTTAATCAGCCTGGGCATAGACTCGCTCCTTGAAGGGTTCGATGCCGGCGCGGCGATAGGTGTCGAGGAAGGTCTCCTCGCCCTCGCGCAGCGCCAGGTAGGTGCCGAGCACCTTGTCGATTACATCGGGCATGTCGTCACGCTTGAAGGACGGCCCCAGAATCTTGCCCAGCGAAGCGTCCTTGCCCTGGTGGCCGCCGAGGCTGACCTGGTAGAACTCCTCGCCTTTCTTGTCGACGCCCAGAATGCCGATATGGCCGACGTGGTGATGTCCGCAGGCGTTCATGCAGCCGCTGATGTTCAGATCGATCGGCCCGAGGTCGTACTGGTAGTCCAGATCGTCGAAGCGCGCCTGCAGCGCCGCTGCTACCGGAATGGACTTGGCGTTAGCCAGCGAGCAGAAGTCGCCCCCGGGGCAGCAGATCATGTCGCTCAGGTAGCCGATGTTCGGCGTTGCCAGCCCGGCGTCCCGCAGTTGTTCCCACAGAGCCTGGAGGCTGCTGATCTCGACGTCGGCCAGCACGATATTCTGCTCGTGCGTAGTGCGCAGCTCGCCGAAGGTGTATGCATCGGCCAGGTCGGCGAGCAGCTCGAGCTGCTCCGCCGTGACGTCGCCGGGCGCATAACCGGTGGCTTTCAGGCTGACGTTCACGATGCGATACCCCGGCACGCGGTGGGGCAGTGTGTTGCGGCGTACCCAGTTGGCGAAGGCCGCATCAGCCTGCATCAGGGACTCCAGCTCACCATTGGCCGCGAGAGGATCGTGCTCGGCGTAGTCGGGAGACCTAAAATGCCCAAGCGCTGCGTCAATGGCGGCGTCGGTCAATGTCGTCGGTCCGTCCTTGAGCGTTTGCCACTGGGCCTCGACCGCCTCGGTAAAGGCTTCGACGCCCATGGCCCTGACCAGGATCTTGATGCGCGCCTTGTACTTGTTGTCACGCCGACCGTGCTGGTTGTAGACGCGCAGGATAGCCTCGAGGTAAGTCAGCAGGTGCTTCTTTTCGAGCCAGGGGCAGATGACCGAGCCGATCACAGGTGTCCGGCCCAGTCCGCCGCCCACCAGGACCTTGAAGCCGGTTTCGCCGGCGTCATTGCGGCATAGTTCGAGGCCGATATCGTGCACGTGGATCGCTGCGCGATCCTGCTCGCTGGCGCAGACGGCAATCTTGAACTTCCGGGGCAAGAACGCGAATTCCGGGTGCAGCGTGGACCACTGGCGGATGATTTCACAGTAGGGGCGCGGATCTTCCAACTCGTCGGGTGCAACGCCGGCGTACTGGTCCGTGGTGGTATTGCGAATACAGTTGCCGCTAGTCTGGATGGCATGCATCTGGACGCTGGCCAGCTCAGCCAGGATGTCGGGCACCTCGGCCAGATCGGGCCAGTTGAGCTGGATATTCTGGCGCGTGCTGACGTGTGCGTAGCCCTTGTCGTAATCGCGGCTGATCTGGGCGATCTTGCGCAGTTGGCGCGTGCTCAGCAGGCCGTAGGGCACCGCGATGCGCAGCATAGGCGCCAGGCGCTGTACGTACAGGCCGTTCTGCAGGCGCAGCGGCAGGAACTCCGCCTCGGATAACTCACCGGCCAGGAAGCGTTCTGTCTGGTCGCGGAACTGGGCGACGCGCTCATCGACGATGGTCTGGTCGTGTTGGTCGTAAACGTACATCTGTGTGTCCTGTGCCGGGCTGCGCAAGGGTACGGGAAAAAATTGAGGCGCTACCTTACCAGAAAGGCAGGCCTACAAATAGCCAGTTTATTCATAAGCTTAGAACCAAAGTACGGATCGGCCGCGGCACATCGCGAGGCTTGGGATTGCGCGCAAACCCGGTATAATGGCGCCGCGCTGAAGACCATACAGTGGAGGGGATCATGTCAGAGCACAACAACGCACCCGATAGCGGTGACGGAACGGCCGACGCTATCGCAGCTACCGCCATCATCACCATCATCGTGGTGACTCTCACCATCTGGCTGGCGGGCATGCCCTCCTGAGCCATCCTGGGCAGCGCCGTTTCAGGCGTTGCTCAGCACCAGACTGACAATCGCGTACAGCGTGCCCATGAACAGCAGGGTAAACAGTATGCCTGCTGCGACAAACACGCCGAATCTTCCCTGTTTGAAGTCCCGCTCGCGGTTCTTGCTGCTTTGAACGCCGAGGCCCGCAGCGAACACGCTGCCGATTACCTGCACCACTGACAGGCGTGACGCCTTCTCAGCAGGTGATTGCCCGGGCAG
>CAYGOX010000359.1:0-3762 GCA_964351485.1 uncultured Halioglobus sp. | reverse complement strand
ACACGGCAGTCGCTGGATCACGCGCGCGGCCGTATCACGGAGCTTGAGCGCCGATTGCTCGCCCAGGCCCGCTGACGCTTGACGCGTATGTCCGGGGCGCCTGACGAAGAAGTGCGTTCGCTGCGCGAGCAGCTCGATGCCTGGAATCACGAGTACTACGTGCTCGATGAACCCAGCGTCCCCGATGCGCTGTACGATCGCACCTACGCGCGCCTTGTCGCACTGGAGTGCGAACATCCAGAGCTGATTACTCCCGATTCCCCCACGCAGCGCGTGGGCGGTGCTCCTCTGGAACAGTTCTCCCAGGTTGCCCACGAGTTGCCCATGCTGTCGCTGGACAATGCCTTCAGCGCCGATGACATGGTGGATTTCGAGCGTCGCCTGCTGGATCGCCTGGGCGATGACGACCGTGTCATGGAGTATGCCTGTGAGCCGAAGCTCGACGGCATCGCGGTCAGCCTGCTGTACCGAGACGGTTTACTCGAGCGCGGCGCCACCCGCGGTGACGGCACCACGGGTGAGGACATCACGCACAATGTGCGTACCATCGGCTCCGTACCCTTGCGCCTGCGCGGGGAGGGTATTCCCCCCGTGCTGGAAGTTCGCGGCGAGGTGTATATGCCCCGGGAGGGGTTTGAGGCGCTGAACGAACGCGCCCGCGCGGCTGGCGACAAGCTGTTCGTCAACCCGCGCAACGCGGCAGCGGGAAGCCTGCGCCAGCTCGATCCACGCCTGACCGCCCAGCGCCCCCTGGAGATGTGTTGCTACAGCGTCGGCCTGTACTCCGGCGCGGAACTGCCCTCGACCCATGCACAGGTGCTCGAGCAGTTGAGCGCCTGGGGGCTGCGAATCAACCGTGAAATGGCCGTCGTGCAGGGCATTGAGGCCTGCGACGCATATTACGAACAACTCGCCACGCGCAGGGATGCACTGCCCTACGACATCGATGGCATCGTGTTCAAGGTCAACGATCTCGAACTGCAACGCCAGCTCGGATTCGTGTCGCGCGCGCCGCGCTGGGCGATCGCGCGCAAGTTCCCGGCGCAGGAGGAGACCACGGTGCTGCTGGACGTGCAGTTCCAGGTGGGCCGCACTGGCGCACTGACACCGGTTGCGCGTCTCGAGCCCGTCTTCGTGGGGGGCGTGACCGTCAGCAACGCGACCCTGCACAACAGCGATGAAATCGAACGCCTGGACCTGAGGGTAGGGGATACGGTCATCGTGCGCCGGGCCGGCGATGTGATTCCGCAGGTGGTCGCGGTGGTCGCTGCAAAGCGTCCGAAGGGCGCGCGAGAAGTGACGTTTCCCCAGGAGTGTCCGGTCTGTCAGTCGCCGCTGGAGCGCGAGGAGGGCGAGGCCGTGATTCGCTGCACCGGCGGGCTGATTTGCGCTGCGCAGCAAAAAGCGGCGATCAAGCACTTTGCCTCCCGGCGGGCGATGGATATCGAGGGACTGGGCGACAAGCTGGTCGAGCAACTGGTCGACGAGGGGCTTGTCAGCAGCGTCGCTGACCTCTATCGGCTGGATCGCGACACCCTCGTGGCGCTGGAGCGTATGGGCGAGAAGTCAGCGGACAACCTGCTGGCGTCCATCGACAGGAGTCGGGACGTATCGCTCGCGCGGTTTCTCTTCGCGCTGGGCATTCGCGAGGTGGGAGAGTCGACCGCGCGGAACCTCGCGAACCATTTCGGCACCTTTGATGCACTCAGTGCGGCTTCTGAAGAGGCGCTGCTGGCTGTGGATGACGTCGGGCCGGTGGTTGCCGACCACCTGCGCCAGTTTTTTGATTCAAAGGCCAGTATGGCGGTGGTCAGTGAGCTACTCGGTGAGGGCGGAATCGTTCCGGTGTCACCTGTGGTGTCCGCCAGCGAGCAGCCGCTCGCCGGGCAAACCTGGGTGGTGACCGGCAAGCTCGAGGCCTTCTCGCGCGATGACGCCAAGGCGCATCTGCAGTCGCTGGGGGCGAAGGTTGCCGGCAGTGTCTCGGCCAGGACGACCTGCCTGGTCGCCGGTCCGGGCGCCGGCTCCAAACTGTCAAAGGCGCAGGAACTGGGCGTCGAGGTTATCGATGAGGCGGCCCTGCTCGAGCGGCTGCGCGCGGAGGGTGTGCAGTGCTGAAGCGGGTGCTGGTGATCGTTGCCGTCGTGGTGTTACTCCCGGCGTGTACGACCTCACCGCCAACGCGTACCGACAATGTCTGCGCGATTTTTCGCGAAAAGAAAGGCTGGTATGACGATGCGGCTGATTCGCGCAAGGAATGGGGCAGTCCGATCAGCGTGATGATGGCAATCATGTACCAGGAGTCGCGCTTTGTCGCCAAGGCGAAGCCGCCGCGTCGGAAAATTCTCGGGTTTATCCCCGGCCCGCGACCCTCAAGTGCGTTCGGCTACAGTCAGGCCAAGAAAACGACCTGGAACGAATACAAGCGCAGCGCCGGCCGTTACGGTGCTGACCGTGACGATTTTGAAGACGCGATCGATTTTATCGGTTGGTACAATGCCCAGTCTCACCGCCGCAGCGGGATTGCCAAGGATGACGCCTACGGTTTGTACCTTGCCTATCACGAGGGGCATGGCGGATACAATCGCGGCACCTATCGCAAGAAGTCCTGGCTCAAGCAGGTCGCCGGCAAGGTGCGCAACAATGCTACGCGCTATCGCAGTCAGCTGCTCAAGTGTGAAGACGAATTGAAGAAGTCGCGCGGCTTTTTCAACTGGTTCTGATCGCGTGATTCGCGGTGCAGTGAGCACTGCGTCACAGAGCGAGTTCAAGGAGCGACACCGTTTCCGCAAATTGGCGCTAAGTCACGGAAAAGTAACGCTATTCGCGTGCGTCCTGTAATGAAAACACAGTTGACATGTGACACAATCTTTGTTCGTCGCAAATACGGCTGAATGTCCCTAAAAAAATTGTTGAAACAGCGAGCACACTCTTGAAACCAACCGACATCAAAGACCCTGAGTATTTCCACAAGGTAGTGGATTGCCAGTACGCATGTCCCGCGCACACGCCGGTGCCCGAGTACATCCGCCTGATCGCAGCACAGCGCTACAGCGACGCCTACATGATCAACTGGCAGTCGAACGTATTTCCCGGTGTGCTGGGCAGAACCTGTGATCGCCCCTGCGAACCGGCCTGTCGCCGTGTGCGTGTGGAGGAGGATCCGGTTGCAATCTGCCGCCTCAAGCGTGTGGCCGCGGACAACAAGGGTGATATCACGGATCGTCTGCCCCCGATACCGGAAAAGAAAAACGGCAAGCGCATCGCACTGATCGGCGCCGGCCCGGCCTCGCTCACGGTGGCTCGCGATCTGGCGCCCCTGGGCTACATCATCGACATCTTCGACAACCAGAATGCCGGTGGCGGCATGATGCGCAGCCAGATCCCGTCCTTTCGACTGCCGATCGAAGTGCTGGATGAAGAGGTCAACTATATTCTCGAGCGCGGCGTAAACAGCACGTTCGATGTGCAGGTTGAGAGCCTGCGTGAAATTCTCGATCAGGACTACGACGCCGTCTTTGTCGGCACCGGCGCGCCACGCGGCAAGGGTTTGAACCTGCCGGGGCTCGAAGAGGCGTTCGACAGTGTGCACCTGGGCATCGACTGGCTCGCCAGTGTCGCGTTTGAGCACACGCATTCTATCGGCAAGAAGGTGCTGGTACTCGGTGGTGGTAACACGGCGATGGACTGCTGCCGTACATCCAAGCGGCTCGGCGGTGAAGATGTTCGCGTCGTGGTGCGCAGCCCCTACGAGGACATGAA
>CAYGOX010000358.1:0-3762 GCA_964351485.1 uncultured Halioglobus sp. | reverse complement strand
GAACACCGGCGCTACGGGCCCATTGTCGGCATGTTCATCGCCCACCAGCGCATCGCTCACAGACCAGTCGAACTGCGCGCCTTCTGCGGATGCAATGGCGTTGATGCGGCGTGGAACCATGTCCATGCCGGGCGCTCCGGTGGTCCCGCCGCACCGGCTCAGCGGCAGCCACATATTGATGCTGTTGATATCCGTGCCCATGAACGCGCCGTCCTGGTGCCAGCCGGCCTCCGCCACGGGTAACTTGGATCGTCGCAGCACCCACTTCTTGACCGACAGGCAGGGCGGTTCACCCAGGTACTGTGTGATCAGGTCTTTCAAACCCTTTGCTTCATAGAGTTTCAGCAGCGCCTCGGCAACGGAGGGTGACTCCACGCACATCGCCGACCCCGATTCGCGGTGGAACGTGCGCGTGTTACCCAGTTCGCGTTCGCCGTTGGGCATGATGGTGCGCAGGTTTTCGGGCGGGCTGTAAAACGCGGTGCGCGTCTGGTCTTTCTGTGCTGGATCCAGACAGGCGTCGATGACCCGGTCCGCCGCGGCCGTGAGCCCGTCCAGTTCCTCGGCGCTGAAAAAACCGCGCGCGATGAGGGCGCCGTGCTCCGCCAGCGCTGATTTCAGCGTTGCCGCGTCCAGGTCCCGCGCCGCGACTTCGGGAACGCAGCAGTGTTCGGGCGCCTGCGGTACCGTGTCTGTGGGCACGATGAGCTTCGGCTGAGGATCGGCCTGCCGCTCACGAAAACGCTCGATGCGCTCGGTGACGGTGGCCCGGTCAGTCTCCCAGTCGCGGTGGGTCAGTGTGTCGGGGTGTAGCAGTGGCGCAGTCATGTTCTTATCTATCGCATGTGGTGTTGGCTGAAGATCACCAGGCAATCGGTACCTGGCTTTTGGGATAACTGTTGCAGCCGAAGAACCAGGTTTCGATTGCGTAGCGCAGTCGGGTGAAGTCCGGTCGGTACTGGGTGCGATGCAGGTAGAAGTGGTCGAAGAAAAACGCATCGCCCACCTGGAAGACCGGTGACACGGGGCCGCCTTTGTCCGATGTCTTGTTGGCCTGGTCATCGCTGACAGACCAGTCGAAGGTCGCTCCTTCGGCCGACTGGATTTGTGTCAGGCGCTGCGGGATAAGATCCATGCCCGGTGCACCGGAAGCGCCCCCGCACTCGGTCAGGGGAATCCACAGGTTGAGTGTATTGATGTGTGTGCCCATGAACGCGCCGTCCTGATGCCAACCGGCTTCTTCCATCGGTAACTCGGATCGGCGCAGCACCCATTTCTTGACCGAGAGCACCGGCTCCTCGCCAAGGTATTGGGTCGCAATATCCCTGATACCGTGGCGTTCGTAGAATTCCAGAAGCATTTCTGCGATCGACGGTGACTCGACACAAAGCACGGAATTGGCGATGGCAGAAAACACGCGCAGCGCGGACAGTTCGGCCGCCTTGTCCGGCATGATCGAGACGATGTTATCCGGCGGATTGAAATAGTGGTTGGCGAGATTGGCGCGGACATGGCGCGGGCTGTCGCAGGCATCGAGGACGCGGTCGATGGTTGTCGTCATGCACGAAAGCTGTTCTGCCGGGAACAGGTTGCGAACGATCAGTGCACCGTGCTCGGCAATGGCATCGCGCAGGATATCGGCCGTGAACGCCTCGGCCTGGACTTCCGGGACGATTGGGTCATCGGGAATGGCGACGGGAGCGCCTGGTGGAATGATCAGCGGCCCCGTATTGGCCGGTTCGCGATCGCGGTAGGCCTCGAGCCTCGCTTCGAGCCGCGACTTGTCCGAGGCCAGGTCCCGGGCCTCCAGTACGTCAGTGGTCAGGGCAAATCCAGCCATATCAGTATCCTGCAAATAACCATGAAAAGTGTACGTGAGATACCCCGGGTAGTCGACCCGCGCCACGGTTGATTACGGCAACTGTGACGGGCTTAACGCCCCGGGTCAAAGCCGTTGTCCGGGTTACCAGCCATAGCGATCCAGGTCGATTTTACCTGACTGTTTGAAGCTGATCCCCTCGGATTCAAGGCGCGTACGCTGGCGCCTGTACGCCTCGGAGCCTTCGGGGAAGGCGATGCGGCCCTGGGCATTGATGACGCGGTGCCAGGGGATGGCCGAGTCGGCCGGCAGTTGTCGCAGGGCAGCGCCCACACGACGCGCGGCTCCGGCCAGGCCCGCCCGACGGGCAATGAGGCCATAGGTGCAGACCTGGCCCGCAGGGATTTCGGCGACGACCTGCCAGATACGGTGGTTTGTGTCCGGTTCGAAGTGTCCCATGGTGCTGTCCCGGCCTGATGCCAGCTGCCAGTCTCGCAAACCCGGTCCTGCGCGTCGAGAAGGACCCCGACAGCCTGTCTTGAAAACCCGTCATTCGCCCTCATACTTGGAGGAGCGGGGAACTCTTCATGCGTTTTATCATTCTGCTCCTGCCCTGGCTGGAGCTCTTTACGCTCATCAAACTGGGCGTTGAAACCAGTGCACTGACGGCACTGGGTTATGTGCTCCTGACCTTTGCACTGGGCGTGGCACTCCTGCAGCGCCAGGGGCGGGGTATGCTCGAGCACATGCGTCGGGCACAGCTGGGCGAGATGCCGCCCGGGCAGTGGCTGCTCGACGATATGGTGACGGGGCTGTGCGGTGTGTTATTGATGATTCCGGGCATGATCACCGATATCCTGGCCGTCCTTTTGGCCATCGGGCCCTTGCGCCGCTGGTTTTCGCGTGGCTTTGGGACGCCTGTCGACATCTCGCGTCCCGACCATTCCACATCGCGCGAGCCGGAGATTATCGAGGGCATTTTCCGCCGGCTGGATGACGATTGATTGTTAACCGGCTGAAAATCAAAGGAAAAATTAATTTCCCCCGCCAGTTTCGCCCGTTCCACGGGCCCTTGACGCCACTGATCCTCGCACTAGAATTAGCACTCTCTTAAAAAGAGTGCTAATTGGGCCTTGAAATTGGTTTCTGCGACCCAATAGACAATTCGCGACGCCCCGACGGGGCTTTCAAACCATCGTTACATTGGAGAGATACTCAGATGAAAATCCGTCCGTTGTACGACCGAGTGGTCGTTCGTCGTAAGGAAGAAGAAGAAACTAGCGCCGGTGGCATCGTTCTGCCCGGTTCGGCCAAGGAAAAACCCAACCAGGGTGAAGTAGTGGCCGTCGGTGAGGGCAGGGTCCTGGACAATGGCGATGTGCGCGCGCTGGCCGTGAAGGTCGGTGACACAGTCGTTTTCGGTCAGTACGCCGGCAGCAACACCATCGAGGTGGATGGCGAAGAACTGATCATCATGGGCGAGAGCGAGATTTTTGCGGTCGTTGATTAATCGATCGTCATCCTCGTTCATCTAACGTTTTAACAGATTTTTACTGGAAGGATTTTGAACAATGGCTAAAGACGTAATCTTTGGTGATAACGCGCGCCAGCGCATGCTCGCCGGTGTCAACACACTGGCAGACGCTGTGAAGGCAACTCTCGGACCCAAGGGCCGTAACGTAATTCTCGACAAGTCGTTTGGTGCACCCACCGTGACAAAGGACGGTGTTTCCGTTGCCAAGGAAATCGAGCTTGAGGACAAGTTCGAAAACATGGGCGCCCAGATGGTCAAGGAAGTGGCCTCCCAGGCGTCAGACGTTGCCGGTGACGGCACCACGACTGCGACCGTTCTGGCCCAGTCGATTGTCAACGAAGGCCTCAAGTCAGTCGCCGCTGGCATGAACCCGATGGATCTCAAGCGCGGTATAGACAAGGCCATCGCT
>CAYGOX010000357.1:0-3767 GCA_964351485.1 uncultured Halioglobus sp. | reverse complement strand
TTCATCTGTTCGGCCATTCGCGCGGTGCCATTATTTCCGTGTTGCTGGCCAGTACCTACCCGGAGCGAGTGCGCTCGCTGACCCTGTTTGACGGGCTGCTCCCGGCGCCGATCGAGGACGACGAGTTCGCCACGCAGCTGCGCAAGGCGCTGGACGACAAGCGCGCGCTGCTTGGCAAACCATCGCGGGTGATGAAATCCGAAGAAGAGGGGATCCGGGTCCGTACCCGCAAGGGACTGACCCGGGACGCCGCGACCCTGATCGTCCGCCGCAATCTCTCTCCCGCAGACGGGGGCTATACCTGGCGCATGGACCCCCGGCTGCAGGGCGCGTCGGCCATGAAGCTCACACGGGCCCAGGGGCTGGCGGCGCTGCAGGCCCTGACCATGCCGACCCGGGTTTTGCTGGCGGAAGATTCCACCTACCGCGCGCCCGGCCTCAAGGAGCTGGTGGCCGACAATGTGCGTAATGCTACAGTAGAGCCCGTACCCGGGAATCACCACTTTCATATGGAGCCGGGTTGTGAGGCTATTGCACAGCGCATGGTGCAATGGATGACAGGGTTGGAGCAGGGAGAAGACGAGTGAGGGGAATCCTGCGGTTTGCCGCCAGAGTCGGTGCAGTGCTGCTCATTGTTGTCACCTTCGCCGGGTTGCCCGCGCAGGCGGCGACACCCGAGGCGCAACTGGCCGCGTTTGCCGATTCGCCTCACCTGGAGCTGGTCGAATCCCGGCGTGAGCCGGTAAAGGATCATATCGTTGGGCTGGGCGCGATGAAAAAAGTGCGCGGGACCTGGGGGCTGAAAAAGAGCGAGCGCACCTCGGGCCTGATGACCGTGTATACCTGGCGCGTGCTCGACGGGTTTACTGCTACAGAGTTTTTGGCCGACCTGGAGTCGCACCTGGGCCTGACTGAAAATGCCGAGGACAAGACCCTGTTTCGCTGTGATGGCCGCGCCTGCGGCAACGGTGCCGAGTGGGCGACGCGAGTGTTCGGACAGAGGATTCTTTACGGACGCAGCGATTGGCAGCAGTACCGGGCCTATCGGCTGGAGGGGGATGCGTACCGCCTGGTGATCTACAGCGCGGCGCGCTCGTCAGACCGGCAGTACCTGCACGTGGAGCTGGTGGAGCTGGCTCCCGCCGGGGAGGCTGGAAGCGCGCCCTAGCGGCCGCGCATCTGCAATAGCGACAGGAATTCGTCGCGCGTCTTTTCCTCACTGCGGAACGAGCCGAGCATTGCCGATGTTTTCATCGAAGAGTTCTGCTTCTCGACACCGCGCATCATCATGCACATGTGCTGTGCCTCGATAATGACACCCACACCCTCGGCCTGCGTCACTGACATGATGGTCTCGGCGATTTGTGTGGTCAGTGATTCCTGGATCTGCAGGCGCCGCGCGTAGACATCGACGATTCGCGCAACCTTCGACAGGCCCAGCACCTGGCCGGTGGGGATGTAGGCGACGTGACAGCGCCCGATGAAGGGGAGCAGGTGATGTTCGCACAGCGAATACAGCTCGATGTCCTGCACCAGGATCATCTCGCTGGAGTCGGAGGGAAACAGGGCCTGGTTCACCACCTCGTCGACCGACTGTGTATAGCCCTGGGTGAGGAACTTGAAGGCCTTGGCCGCGCGCTTGGGTGTATCGACCAGTCCCGGTCGCTCCAGGTCTTCGCCAATTTCCGAAATAATGTTGGCCCAGCTGTCTTCCAAGTGTGACTCCGTTGTGCCCGGCGGGCAGTAGTAGTGAGAGACCGTGGATGGTAACAACCCCACTCTGGCAAGGCAACGAAGCGCCACCTCTGAAGGTCGCGCAGGATCAGTTAGACTGCCCGCATGAATGCATTAACGACACAGGTACCGCCCGGCTGTTCGATTGCGCAGGCGCTGGACACCGTCAGTGAGGCCCTGGACGAGGCGGGCGCCTATTTCGGTCACGGGACCGACAACGCCTGGGACGAGGCGGTCCAGCTGGTGCTGGGCGCGCTGGGCCTGCCCCCGGATACCGGTCGCGAAGTGGCGCAGCAGACGCTGAACCAGGCGCAGGCGGACGCGGTGAATGACCTGCTGAGCCGCCGTCTCAATGAGCGTTTGCCCTTGCCCTACCTGTTGGGCGAGGCATGGTTCGCCGGGCTGTCGTTCAAGTGTGACGAGCGTGCGCTGGTTCCGCGTTCTCCGCTGGCAGAATTGATCCTCGACGGCTTCGCGCCGTGGTACACCGGCCCGGGCCCGACCCGCGTGCTGGACCTGTGCTGCGGTGGCGGCAGCATCGGCCTGGCGGTGGCGCACTATTTCCCCGAGGCGCGGGTAGACCTGCTTGATCTCGATGAGGCGGCGCTGGATTTGGCGCGCGAAAACGCGGTGCGGCTGGGCGTGGAATCGCGTGTCGAGATTCTCCGTTCGGACCTGGTCGACGCAATTGCTCCGGGTACGCGCTATGACATAATCCTGAGCAACCCGCCTTACGTGAATGCGCCGGATCTGGCGGCCATGCCGGCCGAGTATCGGCACGAACCGGCGCTGGCGCTGGGTTCAGGGGCCGATGGACTTGATCTCACGCACCGGATTCTCGCGCAGGCAGGGAAGTATCTGCACGACCACGGCCTGCTGGTTGTAGAGTTGGGCTACAGCTGGCCCGCCCTTGAGGTCGCCTACCCGAACGTCCCATTTACCTGGCTCGAGCTGTCGGCGGGGGGCGAGGGCGTGTTCCTGCTGGACGCGCAACAATGGCAACATTACAGCGAAAGCTGGCGGCGATAAGACTATAATGCGCGGTTTGATCCATTCGTAGCGGACCGATTATGGCGGGAAACACCTTTGGCAAATTGTTCACGGTAACCAGTTTCGGGGAAAGTCACGGCCCGGCGCTGGGCTGTATCGTGGACGGCTGTCCCCCGGGACTGCCGCTGGATGCCTCTGATCTCCAGCCCGACCTGAATCGCCGCAAGCCGGGCACGTCGCGCTTTACCACGCAGCGTCGCGAGGACGACGAGGTGCGGATCCTGTCCGGGGTGTTTGAAGGCGTTACCACGGGCACCTCGATCGGCATGATCATCGAGAATACCGACCAGCGCTCCAAGGATTACTCGAACATCAAGGATACCTTCCGTCCGGCGCACGCCGATTACACTTACAACCAGAAGTACGGTTTTCGCGACTACCGCGGCGGTGGCCGGGCCTCGGCCCGCGAGACCGCGATGCGCGTTGCTGCCGGTGCCATCGCCAAAAAATACCTGCGCACCCGCTATGGCATCGAAGTGCGCGGCTACCTGGCGCAGCTAGGGCCCGTCAAGGCGAACACGGTGGACTGGAGCGTTGTTGAAACCAACCCGTTCTTCTGTCCCGACCCAGAACAGGTGGGCGCTATGGAACAATTCATGGCGGACCTGAACAAGCGCGGCGACTCAATCGGTGCGCGGATCAATGTCGTGGCCAGCGGCGTAATGCCGGGGCTGGGCGAACCGGTGTTCGACCGCCTCGATGCCGATATCGCCGCGGCCATGATGGGCATCAACGCGGTCAAGGGCGTGGAGATCGGCGCCGGCTTCGCCAGTGTCGAGCAACACGGCAGTGAGCATCGCGATCTGCTGACGCCCGAGGGTTTTGTCGGCAACAACGCCGGCGGCGTGCTGGGCGGCATTTCCAGTGGCCAGGACAGCCCTGTGAGCCGGGCGCTCAAGCCCACTTCCAGTATTCGGCAGGGGTGCGCCACGATCGATGTGACGGGCAACGCCACCGAGGTCGCCAATCACGGCAGCCACGAC
>CAYGOX010000356.1:0-3769 GCA_964351485.1 uncultured Halioglobus sp. | reverse complement strand
ACCATATCCAGCGCGAGGCGCTGTCGACGCGCGAGCGCATGAGCGAGGTGCTGGAGCGTCTCGAGGGCAAGCAGTTCGTGCCTTTCGTCTCGCTGTTCAGTGCCAGCGAGGGGCGCCTGGGCGTCGTGGTGACGTTCCTGGCGATGATGGAACTCATCAAGGAATCCCTGATTGAAATTGTCCAGACCGAGAACTTCGGTCCGATCCATGTAAAGGCAAGGGCAGAGTAATATGTCGGAAACCGGTTTGGTCCAGATTCTCGAGGGTGCGCTGCTGGCGGCGGGCAAGCCGCTGACTGTGGCCCAGATAGGCGCGCTTTTCGAAGAGCACGAGCGCCCCGACAGCAAGGCGATTCGCGAGGCACTCAAGGAGGTGGCCGAGCGCTGTGAGGATCGCGGCTTCGAGTTACAGGAAGTGGCCAGCGGTTTCCGTTTCCAGGTGCGCCAGTCGTTGAGCACCTGGGTCGGCCGGCTGTGGACGGAGCGCGCGCCGCGCTACTCCCGCGCACTGCTGGAGACCCTGTCGTTGATCGCCTATCGGCAACCGATCACGCGCGGTGAAATCGAGGAAATCCGCGGTGTTGCGGTCAGCTCCAATATTATCAAGACACTGCACGAGCGCGAGTGGATTCGCGTGGTCGGTCACCGCGATGTGCCCGGACGTCCGGCGATGTACGCCACCACCCGGCAGTTCCTGGACTATTTCAACTTGAAAAGCCTCGACCAGTTGCCGCCACTGGCGGAAATCCGCGATCTGGAAACCCTCAACGCGGAGCTCGGTTTCGCCGAGCCGGTCGACGCATCGGCGTCCGACGCCGACCAGGAGGGTGAGCCAGCGGCGGACGCCGGCGGTGCACCGGGCCTGACCGTCGTCGGCGGGACCGATCACCACCCCACCCATGAAGAGCCCGTCGCTGCGCCCCCGGCCGAGGATGACGAGGTGGTCGGCGCCGCTGCCGCAGAAAATCCCGAATCCCGGGCGTGACCGGTGAGTCGGGAAGCGCCTCCAGGCGGTCCTGACCGGCGGGCGGATTCGTCCGCGCCGGCAGAGGCGCCCCCCAAGGCCACGGTCAGTGGCGAAAAACTCCAGAAAGTGCTGGCCCGCACCGGGCTCGGTTCGCGCCGTGAAATGGAGCGCTGGATTGAGGAGGGGCGCGTCACCGTCAATGGCAAGGTCGCGCACCTGGGCGACCGTGTGGACGGTCGCGCCCGGCTCGCGGTGGACGGCCGCCAGGTCGAAATCGCGCCCGCCGAGGAAACGCGCTGCATCCTCTATCACAAGCCGACCGGCGAGGTCTGCACGCGCAGCGATCCCGAGGGGCGCCGCACCGTGTTTGATCGGCTCCCGAAACTCAAGTCGGGGCGCTGGATATCCATCGGCCGCCTGGATTTCAACACCTCTGGCCTGTTGCTGTTCACTACCGATGGCGAACTGGCCAACGCCCTGATGCATCCTTCGGCGAATATCGAGCGCGAGTACATGGTGCGCGTGATGGGCGAGGTCAAGCCCGAGATGCTCGATCACCTGGTGGAGGGCGTCATGCTCGAGGACGGCCTGGCCCGGTTCACCGACATCCAGGATGGCGGCGGTGACGGCATCAATCACTGGTTCTACGTGGTGATCATGGAAGGGCGCAATCGCGAGGTCCGGCGCCTGTGGGAGAGCCAGGGGCTCACGGTGTCACGGCTCAAGCGGGTGCGCTACGGCGAGGTATTCATCCCGTCCAAGGTCAAGCAGGGCCAGTGGATCGAGCTGGACCACAAGGAGGTCAAGGCCCTGTATCGCATGGCCGGCCTGCCGGTGAAGACGCTGCGCCGTGGCAGCAGCCGTGAGCGCGAGGTCATGGATCGCCAGTTCGGCAAGCGCACGGGCCGCGGCGTTGCGAAGAAAGGGCGCAAGCCGCAGTCGTAGCCGCTTTTCTCAGCGCGCGTCGAAGGCCGCGCCGGTCACCGGCGCGCTGTCCTCACTGATCAGGTACAGGTAGGCCGGCATGATGTCTTCGGGCGACGGGTTGTCGGACGGGTTTTCCCCGGGGTAGGCCAGGCGCCGCATCTGGGTATTGGTCGCCTTTGGGTTGAGCGAATTGACCCGGATATTCGACGTATTTTCCAGCTCGCCCGCCAGCACCTGCATGAAACCCTCGGTCGCAAACTTCGAGACCGCGTAGGCGCCCCAGTGCGCGCGCCCGACACGGCCTACGGTGGAGGAGGTCAGCACAATCGAGGCGGCGGGGGAGCGCTCCAGCAGCGGCAGCATCTCCCGCGTGAGCACGAACTGGGCATTCACATTGACCTGCATCACTTCCTGCCACTGCGCGTAGCCGGCGCTGGCGATGGGACGGCGGTCGCCGAGCAGGGCCGCGTTGTGCAGCAGGCCATCCAGGCAGTCGAATTCCGCCGCGAGGCCGTCGGCCAGCGTGGTGTAGGCCGATTCCGGCGCGGTGTTGAGGTCCAGTGCGATGATTCCCGGTTTGGCACCGCCGGCCGCCTCGATCTCGTCGTAGACCGCCGCCAGTTTCGACTCTGTCCGGCCCAGCAGCAGCACGGTGGCGCCGTGCGCGGCAAAGGTGAGCGCTGCGACCCGGCCGATACCGTCGCCGGCGCCCGTGACCAGGATGGTCTTGCCCTGCAGGAGATCGGCGCGCGGTGTGTAGCCGTCCGGTAAGTGTTGTACGTCCATGGTCTGGTCAGTGTCCGTTGGTGGGAAAGAGTAGGTTTTCCAGTTCGGTGCTGCACGAGACGCACACGTTGGCGCCCCAGTCCGCCGGATCGTCGCCCGTTTCAATATACCCGTAGGCGGCGGCGACGGTGAACATGCCCGCCGCGCGCCCCGCCGCGATGTCGCGCGCGTGATCGCCGATGTACACCGCCTCGTGCGGCGCGCAGCCCAGTTCACGGCAGTTGCGGTACAGCGACTCGGGGTGCGGCTTGCGGTCGGTGACATCTTCGGGGCAGACCACGGAGCCCGGTGCCGGCATCAGCGCCAGTCGCTCCAGCAGTGGTTCGGTGTAGGGGCGCGGCTTGTTGGTTGCGATGCCCCAGGCGATACCGCTGGCATCCAGTCGTCGCAGCAGCGATTCAATGCCGGGGTAGGGGCGAGCCAGGGAGCCCAGCACCTGCGCGTACAGGTCCAGCAGGCGCTGGCGCCTGTCTTCGAAGCCGGGCGCGTCGGCGGTGGTGTCCAGGCCCAGTTCAACCAGGGCGCGGGCGCCGTTGGAGACGCTGGCGCGAATCCGGTTGGGGTCCATGGGTTGCAGGTCGTGCTCCGCGCGCAGCTGCTGCACCGCGGGCACGAACTCGTCCGCCGTGTCGATGAGTGTGCCGTCGAGATCGAACAGGACCGCGCGCAGTCGGCGCGGGAAAGCGGTGGTCGTTGCGCTGCTCAAGCCGGTTTTACCGCGTGAACCAGGTAGTTCACGCTGACGTCCCGGGGGTTGAGGCGGTAGCGTCGCGTGATGGGGTTGTAGGTCATCCCGGTCATCTGCTGCAGCTGCAGGCCCGCATCGCGCAGCCAGCCGCCCAGCTCCGAGGGCTTGATGAACTTGGCGTATTCGTGGGTTCCCGCCGGCAGCAGTCGCAGGATGTGTTCCGCCCCGACAATGGCGAAGGCGAAGGCCTTGGGATTGCGGTTGATGGTGGAGAAGTACAGCGAGGCGCCGGGTTTGGCCAGCTCGGCGCAGGCGGCGATGACCGCGCCCGGGTCGGGCACGTGCTCGAGCATCTCCAGGCAGCACACGATATCGAATTCGCCCGCCCGCGGCTGTGCCAGC
>CAYGOX010000355.1:0-3805 GCA_964351485.1 uncultured Halioglobus sp. | reverse complement strand
GCCGTGCGGAAACTCGAGCTGGTGCTCGGGCCCGCCGTGGGCCATGAACGTATCGTGGATATCGGCGCCCACTACCACCGCGCCCATCGGGATCGCGCCGTTGGTGAGCTGCTTGGCCAGGGTCATGATATCGGGTGTCACACCGAACACTTCCGACGCGGTCATACCGCCGCAGCGTCCGAGCCCCGTGATCACCTCGTCGAAAATGAGCAGGATATCGTGGGCTGTGCAGATCGCGCGCAGTCGCTCGGGATAACCCACCGGCGGCGGCAGGACGCCGGCGCTGCCGGGTATGGGTTCGATCATCACCGCGGCGATGCGCTCGGCGCCGTGCCGCGCGATAACCTCGAGCAGTTCGTCGGCCAGCTCCCCACCTTTTTCCGGCAGGCCCCGGCTGAACGCGTTGTCCGGCAGCACCGTGGCGCCGAGCAACTCGGTTGGCAGCAAGGGGCCAAACATGTCGCGATTGGCCGGGATACCGCCCACCGAGATGCCGCCGAAATTGACCCCGTGGTAGGACCGCACGCGACCGACCAGCAGCGATTTTTCCGGCTGGCCGCGCAGCGCCCAGTAGGCCCGTGCCATTTTCAGCGCGGTGTCGGCCGCATCGGATCCGGAGTTGGTGTAAAAGACATACTCGAGACCGGCCGGAGTCAGCGCCCGCAGCCGATTGGCCAGGTCGAAGGCGCCCGGATGACCGTGCTGGAAGGCCGGCGCATAGTCGAGCTGCTGGAGCTGCCGGGTGACGGCTTCGGTAATTTCGCGGCGGTTGTGACCGGCACCGGTCGTCCACAGGCCGGAAAGCCCGTCGAGCACCTCGCGGCCGCGATCGTCAATGAAGTAATTGCCACGCGCCGCGACGATGATGCGCGGATCATGCTTGAACTGCCGATTCGCGGTATAGGGCATCCAGTACGCGTCGAGATCCGCGCGAACAGGGGTCGCATCGCGAGTGTCACGCTGGCTCATGGGAGTGCCCCGGGGCCGGACAGGGCCGGCCGAACTTTTCTCAGTCCTGGTAACCGGTAATGGATTTCGCCGCCTGGTAGGCAAACGTCATCGCCGGGCCCAGTGTCGCGCCGGGCCCAGGATAACACGGCAGGGTCGGCGCCGAGCAGTTGCCGATGGCGTACAGGCCCTCGATAACGTGGCCGTCCTCGTGCAGCACCTGGGCGTCGGCATTGATCACCATGCCGCCCTGGGTGCCGAAATCACCCGGATCGACCTTGATTGCATAGTACGGCGGTTTGTCGATCGGCGCGAGGCAGGGATTGGGCGTAACCCGCGGATCGCCGTAGTACCGGTCGTAGGCAGAGCCACCGCGCTGGCAGTCCAGGTCCTCGCCGGTCTTCGCGTACTCGTTCATCTTGCGCACGGATTCCTGCAGCCCGGTGGCATCGACGTTGATCTTGGCAGCCAGTTCACCAATGGTGTCGGCCTTGGCGAAGAAGCCCTCCTCCTCGTAGCGCTTGGGCAGCGCCCAGTCGGGCATGAACTTGCTGTTGTACAGCGGCCCCACGAAATACGTGGCACGGAAATTCGCGTCGAACACCTGCCAGGTGGGGTTACAGGGATAATCGTCGGTGTGCTTGGCAAAGGTTTCCTGCTGGAAAGCCATGTAATTCTGTGATTCGTTACTGAAACGCTCGCCCGCCGGGTTGACGACAATCGAACCGGGGTAGGATTTCTCCATGATACTCAGGCGCGGAATCTCCTCGCCGGGCACAGAAATGGTATTACACCACCAGGCCTCGTTGAGGCGGTGCATCTTTGCGCCCAGGCGAATGCCCTCGCGAATCGCATCGCCGGTATTGTCCATGGTACCCGCGCTCCAGCGGTGATCGGTGGGCTTGGGCAGGTATTGCTCACGCATTTCCTGGTTGTGCTCGAAGCCGCCTGCGGCCAGCACCACCGCCTTGCGCGCCTGTATCCGCACCGGCTTGCCGTTGCGCATGACCTCGATCCCGACCACCTTGCCGTTTTCGTCGACCACACGCGTCATCGCGGTGTTGAGCCACACCGGGATATCGCGATCCTGCAGCGATGCGCGCAGGCGCGCCACACCGGCGCAGCCGGTCGCCAGGCGGCGGTGATACTTGTCCTTGAAACGCCACGGCAGGTCGAGGATATAGTCCACCACGAGCCGGGCCGCCGTTTTCCACCAGCCCGGTTGCTGGCCGATGAGCAGCGCTGCCTCCACCTGGGTGAAGCCGATTCGGCCACCGAGGTGCATCATGGGATGGGTGCGACGCAGGTTGCGCCACTCCTCACCGAGCTGGTCGGCGTTGAAGGTCTCCGGCTCCATGGAGCGGTGTCCGGCCATGGCGCCATCGAGATTGGTGTAATAATCCGGATAGTGCTCCAGAGTGACGTAGCGAACCCGCGTCCGGTTGTGCAGGAAGTCGACCATTTTCGGGCCGTTTTCGAGGTAGGCGTCGAGCTGGTACTCGGGCACCTCCTCCTCGGTAATGAGCTGGCGCAGGTACGTCTTGGCCTTCTCCAGAGAATCCTCGGCACCCGCCGCCTTCGCGTAGCGGTTGCAGGGAATCCACACCCCACCGCCGGAAATCGAACTGGTCCCGCCGTAGAGGTTGGACTTCTCGACAACGACGACGTCCTTGACCCCCATCTCGTAGCTACAGACCGCCGCGGTCATACCCCCGTTACCGGAGCCCACGACGACCACGTCATAGCTGTAGTCCCACTGTTGTTCTGCGCTCATTGAAAAATCCCGTAGTCAGCAGGCGCAATGGTAGCCCAATCCCCGGCCAATTCAGCGCCCCCCGGAGCACGCGCCGGCGCTTTAAAGAGGCAGGTTTAAAAAGTTGGCCGTAGCCCGAACCTCTCTGCTATCGTAGCGGAACATCCACCCCGACGAAGGACGTCTCGATGCTCCCCAAATTCCCGGTACGCTCTCCCCGAACGCTCTGCCTCGCCGCGATTACCGCGCTGGGCGTGGTCCTGACGCCCGTGGCGATGGCCCACTTCAACGACAAGGAAATGCCGCAGTCCTATCGCCAGTCGTGGTTCGCGATGATCGCCATGAACTTCGGGCCGATGGCCAGCATGCTCAAGGGTGAAATCCCCTGGAACGATGCGCAGATGGCCACCTGGGGCAAGGAGCTGGGCACCCTGGCCACCCTCGACGTATCGCGCGCATTCGGCCCCGGCAGCGACAAGGGCACGACCCGCGCCAAGCCCGAAATCTGGGAGAACATGGACGATTTCAACGCCAAAATGGACGACTTCCGGGACGCGGCGGCCCTGCTGTCCACCGCCTCAGCCAGCGGCGACAAGCAGGCGATCGGCCAGGGCGTTGCCGCGGTGGGCAAATCCTGCAAGAGCTGCCACGACGAGTACAAATCAGAGAACTATCTCTACTGAACCGGGGCCAGTTACCCGAACCCCTCATCGAGGTGGCGCGTCTGGTCGTCAAGAATTTCCCAGCGCGCCTTCGAGGCCACGTGAATATGCTGCTTCAGGGTAAGCCCCGCATCGTCTTCCAGTAGTCCCGCAGGGACCCAGACCATGCCATGCTCGGGCAAGTCCTGGGGCAGTATGGACCCGCAGTGTGCACAGAATCGGCGACGAAAGCCGCTGGGAGTCTGGTACTCGCGCTGCTCATCAGTCGTTATACTACCCGCTTTGGTCATGATGACCGGGCGCCCGAAGTTCGGGTTTGGCATTGGGTCGTAGTTGCCGCTTTCCACATAGTTGGGGTCAGCGGGGAGAAGGATGGTCTCATTGACATCGAAGGTAATGGTTGAAGCGCCTCCGTTAAATGTTGTGAAGTTGTCGCGGTAGA
>CAYGOX010000354.1:0-3812 GCA_964351485.1 uncultured Halioglobus sp. | reverse complement strand
GCGCACCGGCTTGGCGCGCCTTGTCGAGGCGAGTCACCCAGGCCAGCCCGCGCAAACGTCAGCCGTTGCTGGCGCGCCAGCCAGGGATGCTGTTCGATATCGCCCAGGTATTTTGGGTGGGTGTGCAGCTCGTGTTCGAGCAGCGGCAGCAGTGCCTCGACCTCCCCGGCCTCCAGCGGTCCCAGCGCCACGCGCCCTGCAGTGGTTTGTACCTCGACCAGCGGTTCCAGCCAGAACAGGCCACGCGAACCATTGCGCACGACCTCGTGGCCCGCCGCGGCGAACTGCGCCGCCACCGCATCAGCCCCCACCGACAGCGCGGTGGTATCGGCAGGCACGTAAATCTTCACGCGTTTTCCTCGCGCGCAAGATCGTCGAGCAGCGCGTCGATGGTCGCGTTGCTGACACGACCCCGCACGGTATCGTCAAACCGAATAGCGGGGCCGCAGGCGCAGTTGCCCAGGCAGTAGACCGGCTCCAGCGTGAGCGTGCCATCGGGCGTGGTCTGGCCGTAGTCAATGCCCAGCGTCGCCAGCACATGCGCTTCGAGCTCGCGCGCGCCGACAGCCTGGCAGGCTTCAGCGCGACACACTTGCAGGGTGTGCCGACCACCGGGCTCCCGGCGAAAATCGTGGTAGAAGCTCAGCACGCCATACACTTCGGCGCGCGACAGCCGCAGCGCCTTCGCAATAGCCGGAACGATATCGTCGGGGATGTAGCCCAGCGCCGTTTGGACGGCGTGCAGGACCGGCAGGAGCGCGCCTTCCTTCTCGCCGTGGGATTCGATGACCTGCTGTACCAGTGAATCGTGCATGGGTCTGTTCACCGCTGCCCCGCCACGCTCCGTGTTTATAGTTGCAACTATGTTAACAGGATCGGGAAACGCCTGCTGCGAAAAATTGGCCCGGGGACCACTTGACTACAGCTGGTTGTTCGCGTCGTCGCGGTTTGCGCGAAAATTCTTCATCGATGCTCGGGCGCCGACAAGACCGAAGCCCGGCCACACCCGCACAGCGAAGGCCAACAGGCGCGCCAGCCAGGTAACGATAATCCTGCGCTTGCCCGTGCCGAGATGGTCGACGATGTAGCTCGCCGCGTCCTCGGTCGGCATGGCCGGGGGCAGCGCATCGAGCACGCCCTGCGCCGAGGTGCCGCGTGTCTTGGCCTTGCTCAACAGCTCCGAGGCCACGTTGCCCGGGCAGATCGATTGCAACTGCACGCCGAAGGCCGCCGCCTCACCGGCCACCGATTCGGTGAGGCCCAATACTCCGTGCTTGGTCGCGGAGTAGGCCGCCATGGTGGCGACCGGCATCAGGCCACCCTGCGACGAGACATTGGCGATCAGCCCGTGCCCCTGCTGCTTCATGATGCGGTAGGCGTACAGCGTACCCATCATGACTGCCGTCAGGTTGATCTGCACGAGTTGCGCCAGGTACGCCTCGTCCATTTCGAGATATTCGCCAACGTAGACGATACCGGCGTTGTTCATCAACAAATCGAGACGGCCCTGCTGCTGCACAACCTCGGCCAGCGCCGCTTCGAAGCGCGCGTAGTCCGTCACGTCCAGCGCCATGGCCACGGCCCTGCCGCCCTCGGCGACAATGGTATCGACAACGGCCTGCGCCTCGGCCTCGGTGAGCGCGGTGACGTACACCAGCGCACCGCGCCGCGCCAGTTCACAGCTCACCGCACGGCCGATGCCGGTGCCGGCACCTGTGATGAGTGCAATCTTGTCCTTCCAGTCGGCCATCGCCCGCTCCCAGTCAGTCCACCTCGATGGCTATCTTACCGAAGTGCTGGCCGCCTTCCATCAACGCCACGGCCTGCGCCAGTTCCTGCGCCGGCAGCGTGTGGCTGATGACCGGTTCGAGGGCATTCTCTTCGACGAATCGGCAGAAACGATCCAGCGACTCCCCGCACCCAACCGTCACGCCGCGAATGCAGAGGTTTTTCTGCATCACATCGATGATCGACACCGGCGCGGCGCCGAACCCGCTGAGCACCCCGATCACGGCAATAAACGCGTCGGTGTTGGCGCAGGTCACGGCGCGACCGAGCGTGGCTTCACCGCCGACATCGAGCACCGCGTCCACGCCGCCGGTGAGGCGCAGGACTTCCTGCTCCCAGTCCGGATGGGTCTGGTAGTTGACTGTGTGATCGGCACCCAGCGCCGTCATCTGCGCCAGCTTGTCGTCGGACGACGAGGTGGCGACCACGTTTGCGCCCAGCGCCTTGGCAATCTGCAGCCCGAACAGCGACACACCGCCGGTGCCCTGCACCAGCACGGTCTGCCCGGCGGCGAGCCGCCCCTCTTCGACCAGCGCATACCACGCCGTGTGACCGGCGCAGACCAGGGTGGCAGCGGCAGTATCGCCAAGCGTCTTGGGCGCGTGCACCACGCTGCGCGCGTCGAGATTGAGAAATTCCTGCAGGCAGCCGTCGGTCGTTTCGCCCAGGATGGTTTTCTTGGTCTTCGCGGTAGGACGGCCGGCGTGCCAGTCGGCGTAGAACAGCGAGATCACCCGGTCGCCCACCGCAAACCCGGTTACTCCCTCGCCCACGGCGGCAATTTCACCACAGCCGTCCGACAGCGGCGTCAGCGGGTAGCGCAGGTTGGGCACGAGGCCGACCAGCGTCACATAGTCGTGAAAATTCAGACTCGAGGCCCGCACCCGCACCTGGACCTCGCCCGGCCCCGGCGCGGCCGCGTCGGCCTCGATACGCGAAACGTTGTCCACACCCGGACCCTGCATTACATAGCGAAATGCCATAGCTAAACCTCTAACTGGCGGGACCGAAGTCCCGCTCCATCTGTTGGGGAAACATCATGCGCGCCAGCGGCTCGCAATCGAGCGACTCGGGCACCAGCGTGTAACCGCCGCAGACGGCGAGCATCTGCCCCGTCACCCACTCCGACTGGTCGGAGGCCAGGTACAGCACCGCGCGGGCAATATCCTCCGGCTCGCCGAGTCTGTCCAAAACAGTCTCGCGCGTGGCCTTGGCGATATTGGCATCGCCGGTACTGGCCATCAGCACCTCGGTCTGGATGAAACCCGGGCGTATGCCGTTCACACGGATATTGAACGGGCCAAGCTCCGCCGCGGCGCTGGCGGTGAGTTCGTCGATGGCGGCCTTGCTCACGCCGTAGGCGGCCATGAACTTCGTCGGCCGGCGACTGGCGACCGACGACATCGTGACAATCGTGCCACCGCCATTGTCCTTCATCGACAGCGCGGCGTGCTTGATCGTATGCGCGGTGCCCAGCAGGTTGACGCCCAGCGGGATCATCCAGTGCTCCGTTTCCAGGTGCAGCAGCGAACCGGGCATGCCCGTGCCGGCGTTGGCGACGGCGATATCCAGTCCCGCGTCACCAGCGGCAAACGCCACGGCCTCGGCAACGGTATTCTCCTGCGTAACATCACAGTAGATGCTCTGCAGCTGGCGCGCGCTGTTTTGCGCCTGCAGTTCTGCCATAGCGGCGTCCAGGACTTCTGTCTCTGGCCCACAGATTGTCACCAGCGCGCCGGCATCGGCGAGCATCGCGGCGCAGGCTTTGCCAATGCCGGTTCCACCACCGGTCACCAGGGCGCGCTGGCCTGTTAGCTGGGCGTCATTCACGGTCTTACTCCTCCATCAATCGTCAAGCTGCTACCGGTGGTGTAACTGGACGCGTCCGACGCAAAATACAGTGCGGCGCCCACCACCTCCTCGGGATCGCCGACGCGCTTGAGTGCCACCCGCTCAATGCTATGCTGCCTGATGGCCTCGTTGCCGAGCATCGCTGCGGCGGCATCGGTCTCGAAGGTGCCGCA
>CAYGOX010000353.1:785-3817 GCA_964351485.1 uncultured Halioglobus sp. | reverse complement strand
TAATCAGTAAGGTGCCCGGATGTAGCGCAGCCAGCCTCGCCGAATCCAGCAAGTGATAGCTGGGCCAGGGCTCCTCCCGGGTCAGCTCGCTGTGCACGCTGATCACCGGGCAGTCCAGCACCGCTTCGAGAGACGCCTGCGCCATCGGCTCGTCGAGCAGCCACGGATCGCTGACACGACAGGGAATCTGCAGCGCCTCGAGGCACTCAACCAGCCGACGCCCCACCCTGCCGTAACCGATCACACCCAGTGGCGCGCCCGCCAACAGCTGCTCCAGCGCCGCACGGTGATGACACAGGGCGGCCAGCACATACTCAACCACCGACTGCGCGTTGCTGCCATGCGCGTGGGCAAAGGCGATATCCGCCTGGGCCAACTCCTGGCGCGCGATATGATCGTGACCACTGGTAGCGCTGCCGACGAAACGCACAGGTGTATCGTGCAGTAGCTGCGCATCGACGCGCGTGACCGAGCGCACCAGCAGCACATCGGCGTCCGCAAGCGACGCTCGATCAATTGCGCGACCGTCCAGTTGGCTGACATCGCCCAGGTCGCCGAAGTACGCCTCCAGACCCGGGATATTGCGGTCTGCAACGATGTTCACGCCACAACCTGCTCGAGTTTGCGCGCGCGCCGCACCAGCGGCCCACCGAGATTTAGCGATTCCAGGTAATCCACTGTCTCATCAATGGCCGATGCACGAAGTTCGAAGCGCGGCACCTCGGCAACGGCCTCAATATCGTCGGCAAGTCCCGTCAACTGGCGCGCGATCGCCACCTGCGGCCAGTGCTCGGCGAGGCGTTCCTGAACTCGCGCTGCACCGCGTATCCCAAGCTGCCCCACACAGTCCAGGTGAGCCTCAATGCCGGCCAGGTCACCGTAGGCCTGCAGCAGCGCCGCTGCGGTCTTTGCGCCGACACCCGGCACGCCCGGGATGTCGTCGATACTATCTCCGACCAGGGCGACGTAGTCCGCGAACTGGTCGGGTCGCACACCGAACCGGGCCTCGAATGCCACCGCGTCGAGGCGCTTGTCCTGGGCAAAGTCCCACCAGTAGTCCTGCGGCCCGCGCAGGATCTGGCCCAGATCCTTGTCGCGCGTAATGACGGTGACCGGCAGCCCCTGTTCATCGGCAACCCGCGCCAGCGAGGCCAGGTAATCATCGGCCTCGTAGTGCCCACAGCCGTAACAGCGCCAGCCCAGCAGCTGGGTGACGCGACGACAGGCGTCCAGCTGAAACGCCAGCGCCTCGTCGGGCAAAACGCGCGAGGCCTTGTACTGCGGATAGATGCTGTTGCGAAAATTGGTGCCCAGGCTCTCGTCAAAGGCCGCCGCACTGTGAAAGGACGGCCCGCAACGTTCGATGAGGTCGAGCAGGAAACGCGTGTACCCGTACACCGCCTGTACCGGCATGCCATCGTCGGTAGTCCAGCGGTCAGGCATCGAGAACCACGCGCGAAAAATGTAGATCGACGCGTCGATAAGCCAGGCGCGTGGCGCCTTGCTCACCGCAGTGCCTCCAGGGTGAACGTACAGCCATCGGGCGTCAGGCCACTGCCGAACGCCTCCGCCAGGGCGTCGAAAAACTGTGCTGCGCGCGCGGGCAATCCGGTTTGCTGCCAGTGCGTGGCGCGTGCAAGTACCGCAAGCGCAAACTCGGAGGGCCAGGGCACTCTGCGCGCAGTGCCGCTGAGGTTATCCTCGCTCAGCCGGAAGCGCCGGCCGCTGGCCTGCGTGAAGAACCACTCCAGCGCCTGCGGCCCGGACTCCACCGCCTCGAATGCGCGCTGGGCGTTGTCGTCGCGCCCCTCGGGTTCGTACCAGTAGCCGAAATCAACCTGCTCGCGACGCGTCTGTCCCGCGATACACCAGTGAGCGGCCTCGTGCAGTGCGCTGGCAAAGTAGTCTTCGCGATAGTAAAGCCTGGCGGGTTGCCCCGGCCCGGGCGAAGGTTCGTACAGGGGCTCATCCCGACCGCCAAGCAGCACAGTCGAATACACGGCGAACGTGGCGTTGAAGACTTGCTCGACAAGGCGCAGCTGCGCGGCCTCATCTACACCCACTGTGGCCTGTTCAGGCGCTCTACTGGCTCTCACACTTGCGCAACAGGTAGACAAACTGCTCATCGACTGGGAATATCGCGCTGGGTCGAGGGGTCGGTGGCCAGCACGCGGAGCGTCTCGCCGACGGCGATATCGCGGATTTTATTGTGCAGCAGCATCACCGGCTCGGGACAGAACAGGCCGGTGGCGTCGAGCACGTGCGCATCTTGACTGGACATGGGGGGCATTTTACCCGTTCTGCAGCAGCAGTTGGGCGTTTTCTTTGGACAGGATATCCCAGGTCTCGGCGTCGAGATCGAACAACAGTTGCAGCTCGCCGCGAACCAGCTGCGCGTGCAATTGGGAAACGCGCTGATCGAGCGGCGTTTCGCGCTCACCGTAGTCGGTGCCGTCGCGCGACGCGAACTCCTCCAGCAGCGCACCCAGCACCTGTGGGTCCACGCGATCGAGGGGTATTTCCACCAGTTGCACCACTGTCTGCCACACCGCTTACGCTTCGAAACGTTGCGCGCTACTATACGTGCAACCTCGAACAAAGTGGAGCAGCACAGGTGGAGACATCCCATATCGTGACGTTTATCGGCGACGACAGGCCCGGTCTGGTCGAGCAGCTCGCCGACGTCATCGAGCAACAGGGCGGCAACTGGCTGGAAAGCAAGCTGTCGCAGTTGGGCGGCAAGTTTGCCGGACTCATCCTCGTGTCCTGCCCCGACGTCGCTGCGCAGGGTCTGCAATCGGCCCTGGAAAGCAAGATGGGACCGGCCTGCTCAATCCGCGTCACCGCCTGCGGTGAAGCCGCCGCCCCGCCGCCGGGGCGCGATATTACGCTGACCGTGGTCGGTCCGGACCGCCAGGGGATCGTGCGCGAGGTATCGCGCGCGCTCGCCCAGCGCAGCATCAATGTCGTGCGGCTTAACAGCGACGTGGTCAGTGCGCCGATGAGCGCCGAACTGCTGTTCCAGGCCACCA
>CAYGOX010000353.1:0-775 GCA_964351485.1 uncultured Halioglobus sp. | reverse complement strand
CCGGGCGCCGATGGCCGCCCGATCGACGCGCTCTTCCAGGCCACCATCGAGGCCCGGATTCCCCAGGGCACCGACCTGGATACCCTGGGCGATTCACTGGACGATATCGCCAATCAGATGACGCTGGAAATCGACTGGCACTGACCTATGAGCGCGGCTTGCGCCGGGCGAGCAGTGCGCGTATCCCGATCCAGATCGCTGCCGCGATGGCGCCCAGACCCGCAATCAAGCCGATCAACAGCCCTGCCGCCAGGAATGCCTCGCGCATCTGCTGCGCGCTGAGGTCGAACTGATCCATCGCCGTCCAGGCCAGCAGGCCCATGGCGGTCACTCCGAGAAAGAGTGTGCGGTAGTAGCGTCTGCGGGCGCGGGACACCGGCCCACCCTACCCCTTGTCCGAACCGTCACCCGGTGCGGCGGCCGGGATGACCGGTGTCGCGCAGTCCACATCGGCGTTCTGCCCGCGGTGGCGCAGCACGTGGTCCATCAGCACGATGGCGAGCATGGCCTCGGCAATAGGCGTGGCGCGAATGCCGACACAGGGGTCGTGCCGTCCATGGGTGACCATCTCCATGGGGTTGCCAGCCGTATCAATGGTGGCACCTGGCTGACGTATGCTTGATGTGGGCTTCAGCGCAATACTCACGGTGATATCCTGGCCGCTGGAGATGCCACCGAGCACACCACCGGCGTTATTGCGGGTGAAACCCTCAGGCGTCCACAGGTCGCGGTCCTCACTGCCTTTTTGCCCCACGCTTGCAAACCCGGCGCCTAT
>CAYGOX010000352.1:0-3829 GCA_964351485.1 uncultured Halioglobus sp. | reverse complement strand
TAATTCAGAAGCTTAGGTCGTACTCTCCACTTGGCATCACAGGTGGCGGCTCGGGCGCGAACAGCAGGCCGCAGGCGATGAGGCCAAAGGCAACCAGCACGATAACAAGCGCCAGCAGGCTGGACCTGGGACGCCTCCTCCCTTCGCGACCCTCGGCGTAGCCGCGCAGCATCGCCTGGATCAGCTGTTCTTTCCACTTGAACTGGTGCCACAGCACCGCACTGACATGCAGGGCGATCAGCCCCAGCAGGATGTTGAAAAAGAGGTCGTGCGCGCTGCCCATCACGTCGCGCACATAACTGCTCACCGCGTAGTACAGCGGGCCGCTGTACATGATGTCGTCACTGTTAAACAGGCCACTGACCGCCTGCACGAACAGCACACTGAGAATGACAACGACGGACCAACCGCCGAGCGGATTGTGCCCAACCTTCACGGGCGCCCTGTTGCGCACGTACGCAAGGATGCGCCGCCAGCCCACCAGAAAATCGACAAAACGCGAGTGCCAGCTGCCGATAAACCCCCAGGCCACGCGAAACAACACGAGCGCCAGCACGGTGATACCGATCCATTCATGTATCGCGTAGTACTGGTATTCCGCGGTCAACCACGCACAGGGAATGAGAACAACAAGCGACCAGTGAAATACGCGGGTGGGTATGTCCCATAAAGGTATAACGCCTACCGGGTTTTCCTGGATATCACTCAGGTCGTTCTCGTAATCCTCGTCATACTCCGCGTAATCCTCGGCGTGATAGCCGTCGTCGTGCGCGTCGTCCTCGTCGTACTCGGCGGGCAAGGGATCAGCCAGCGCCGTCTGGGATAAGCGGCGGAAACTCGGCAGACACACCTTCGTGCTGGTAGCGCCAGGTGCGACCCTCGAGTATGGCCCTGTGCCGTGCACCGGGAGCCCCGCCGTCGCCAACCTCGTATCCCGCGTCACCACGGAACATGACAATGATGTTGTCGCCGTCCTGGCTGAATACGGGGAAGACCTCGGGCACCGGGCGCTCGCGTTCGCTGTTCACCATGTGCGCGACAGTGTTGTAGGGCGCCAGGGTCCGCAGCGTAATATAGGTTGGCGGCAGCATGTTCAGTTCGCCCTGTTCATGCGCGACGACCGCGTCGCTCACGTCCATCCACTGCGAATCGTGTATCTCACCCCCGTCGATCACGACCTCCTCGTCGCCGCGCAGCGGTGCCGCAAAAATCCAGGTCGAAAAGCGCCGCGGTTCGCCGACGGGCGTCGTCCAGTGGCTCAGCAGGATCATGTCTTCCGGGGCCGGGTCCAGCCCCGCCTCCTCCTGCGCCTCGCGCGCCGCGGCGATGCGCGCCGCGCGCTCGATATCGCCGGCGCCCGCGTCTATATCTTCCGGGTCCAGCGAGCCGCCGGGAAACACCCAGGCGCCGCCGGCGAAGATCAACGCCTTGTTACGCCGCAACATCAGCGTTTGCGGACCGTTATCCGAATCGCGCAGCAGCACGACGGTGCTGGCGGGTTTTACCGGTGGTGTATCACTCATGAGCTGTATTTATCCTCGACCGAGATGCTTGTTGGCCATGCCGAGGTCAAAGCCCCTGCCGTTGGCCACTGCGGCAGCCGCGTCCTGTTTGTCCGGCTCGCGGCTGGACACCCACAAGTTGGCACAGCGCGTGCCTGTGCGGCAGAACGCGAAGACCGGGCGATCCTCATCATCCAGCAGATCGCTCATGGCGTCGAAGTCCGGCCCGGGAAAATTCATCATGGTGACCGGCATATGGTGGTACTCCAGACCGGCGGCCAGCGCGGCCGCCTCGATCTCGGCAGAGGTCGGCTGGTCTTGCGCCTCGCCGTCGGGCCGGTTGTTGATCAGCACCTTGTAACCAGCCGCGGCAATGGCCGGTATGTCGTCTACGGTGATCTGCGGCGACACCGCTACGGTGTCGGTCAGCCTGGATTCATTCATGAGGTCTCCTCTTCGCTCCAAGGTTTATACCAAAGGGGGGCAGGCCAGACCACTGTTCACACGCTCGCATCACTCCCCGCGAAATTCCGGTTCGCGCTTTTCCTTGAATGCGCGCGGGCCCTCGCGGGCGTCCCTGCTCATCATCACGCTACCCGCCTGCTCCATTTCGAACCGGAATGCGTCGTCCCAGGCCTGCGTATGCGTCTGCAGCGCCGTGCGTTTGATCGCCTGCAGCGCCAGCGGCGCCTGGCGGCAGATGTTGGCGGCAACCTCCTCGGCGCGGGCCATGAGCTCCGCTAGCGGCACGACCTCGGAGATAAGACCCATGGCCAGGGCCTCGCGGGCGCTGATCGGCTCGCCCCCGAGCAGGATCTTCATCGCGTGCGCCCAGGGCAGCTGGCGGGTTAGCCGCACCATGGAGCCCGCACCTGGCACCACGCCGACTTTCGGTTCGGGCAGGGCGAACTGTGCGTGTTCCGCCGCGATGCGAATATCGGTCGCCTGGATAATCTCCGTGCCGCCACCGAGCGCGCGCCCGTTAATCGCACCGATAATCGGCTTCACCAGCGGCTCGTTCTTCAACATGATCTTGTCGGCGATCAGGGGGTCTGACACCAACCGTTCCTCGATCGCGTTGCCCGGTTGCCTGGCGCCGGTCCACAGCGGAATCACCTCGCCGAGGTCCCCGCCGCAGCAAAAGTCCTCCTCCCCGGCTCCGGTCAGCACCGCGACGCGTATGTTGTCGTCCTCCCTGACTTCCTGCCAGGCATCGGCGAGCTCAACAAACATCTCACCGTTCAGCGTGTTCCGGGCCTCGGGACGATTCAGCGTAATCCACGCCTGCTGGCCGCGCTTTTCAAACTTGATAGTGTTCATAATGGCTCCTGGCGATTGCGGACACAGTAACGGAAGCATGGCGGACACCCAAGGCCGGAAGGAAGCGAGGCTGCCCGAGGTACGCGACTTTGAACCGTGTTCGAACCGCCGCTACGAACATAAATTGACCGGTGTCATGGTGAGCGTGCCGCCTGCGCACTGACAATGGTTGGTAACAAAAGAAGAAACGAATCCATCCGGACTGATCATGCCGTTACCCGCAAGGACATTGCCAGGACTATTGCTGGCCGCTGCAGTTCTGGCCGCCGCCAGCGTTGCGGCGCCTGACTATGCGCCGCTTATGCCGCTGGCCAGTCGTTCACTGCTGCTCGATGTCGCCGAGGCGGGCGAGCGCATCGTGGTCGCAGGTGAGCGCGGACATATTCTTTATTCCGACGACGCCGGCAAAAACTGGCAGCAGGCGCGTGTGCCCACCACCCAGATGCTGACAGGCGTCCACTTCGTGAGCGACAGGCTGGGCTGGGCGGCGGGCCACGATGGAATTGTGCTCGCCAGCGAAGACGGTGGCGCCAACTGGCGTATCCAGCGCGACGGCCTTGCGGCCCAGCACCAGCGCAATCTCGAGACGCGCGAAGAAGCGCTGGACAACATCCAGGCGCTGGAGCGCGCTTTGGCAGATGCTGGCGATGCCGATCTTGAAGACCTTGAGGTGGCTTTGGAGGATGCCCGCTACGATCTTGAGGACGCCGACCTGGTACTGTCAGAGCCCGTCTTTACCTCGCCGCTCATGGACATCTGGTTCCAGGATAACGAGAGCGGCTGGGCGGTCGGCGCCTTCGGTGAGATGGTGGCGACACGCGACGGTGGTCGCAAGTGGATCGACGCGGCCAATGCGCTGGACAACCCGGATGAATTCCACCTCAACGCGATCACCGGCGACGGTGCAGGCCGCATCTTTATCGCCGGGGAAGGCGGCATCATGTTCCGTTCACTCGATGGGGGCGCAAGCTGGGAGTCCCTGCCGACGTTCTACGCGGGCAGCTGGT
>CAYGOX010000351.1:2029-3848 GCA_964351485.1 uncultured Halioglobus sp. | reverse complement strand
AACCGCGCGAAGCCGTCGGACACGGGTCAGTTGGCGCAGGCAGCCAGTTTGGCCATGGCCACGCGCGAGGCGGTCGGACGCTGCAGTACCTCGCCGATGGCTTTGCCGGCTTCGATCAGCGCGTCCAGATCGACGCCGGTTTCAATGCCCATACCGTGCAACATGTACACCACATCCTCGGTAGCGACGTTGCCCGTTGCGCCCGGTGCGTAAGGGCAGCCGCCCAATCCGCTCACCGAGGCGTCGACCGTGGCGATGCCGTGCTGCACTGCCGCGAGGATGTTGGCCAGTGCCTGTCCATACGTGTCGTGACAGTGCACGGCCAGCGATTGCGCCGGAATGGTGGCCAGCAGGGTTTCGAGCAAAGCGCTCATCGAACCGGCTGTGCCCACGCCGATGGTGTCGCCGAGGGAAACCTCGTAACAGCCCATTTGCAGGAGTTTCTGTGTGATGTCCGCCACCTGTTGTGGAGCAACTTTGCCTTCGAAAGGACAGCCCAGGACGCAGGATACGTAGCCGCGTACCGGAATGCCGGCGGCGCGGGCGGCGTCAGTCACTGCAGAAAACCGGGCGAGCCCCTCATCGATACTGCAGTTGGTATTTTTCTGTGAAAAACTTTCGGTAGTCACCGCGAATACAGCGACCTCGTCGGCTCCGGCCTCGACCGCGCGTTCGAACCCTTTCAGGTTGGGCGTCAGCGCGCAGTAGCGCGTGCCCTCGCGGCGACGCAGGCCGGCAAATACGGCCTCGCTGTCAGCCATCTGGGGCACCCAGCGCGGATTTACGAAGCTGCCTGCCTCGATGGCGGTGAGACCGGCGTCAGCCAGCGCCTCGATCAGTGCGACCTTGGCGGCCACCGGGATCGATTGCGCCTCGTTCTGCAGACCGTCACGCGGCCCCACTTCCACCAGTCTTACTGCGCTTGGCAAACTCATTGTCCGGAATCCTCCTCGGGTTCGAAATCGACCAGTTCGGCGCCGCCGTCCACGAGATCGCCAGGCGCGAAGTAGAACGCGTTGACGGTCCCGTTGGCGGGCGCGGTGATCGTGTGTTCCATTTTCATCGCTTCCATGACGAGCAGCGCGGTGCCTTCTTCGACCTTAGCGCCGGGTTCGACCAGCAGCGTGACGAGCGTGCCGTTCATGGGTGCGCGCAAATTGCCGCCCGCATCGGCGGCATCGTCCTCGCCGGTATCGGGCAGCTGTTCTTCGAAGTGGCGTGCGCCGTCGTCCAGGAACAGGGTATACGCGTGTCCGTCTCGCGCCAGGGTGCCCCGGCGCCGGTGCCCGTCGACGACAACCTGCAGGATATCATTGTTCAGCGCGCCCGCCACGCGCGATGAGCGACCGTCTACCGACACGATAAAGTCCTCGCCGTCGGCTTCCAGTTGCGCGGTGAAGGTTTCGTCCTGGTAGCGCAGCGTCACCGTGTGCAGGTTGGCACTGTTGGCGCGCCAGGCGCTGTTGAGCTGCCAGGGCGAGTAGGGATCAAGGCAACTCGGCGGTTGCTGCTCGCCATTGCGCACTGCAAGCAGCGCGAAAGCCAGTAGCGGCAGGTCTGGGTGTCGGTTGTGTTGCGGCCGCTGGAGCAGCGCGTCACTGTGTTGCTCGATAAAATTTGTGCTCAGTTTCGCCTCGGCAAACGCCGGGCTGGTCGCGAGGTTGTACAGGAACGGCAGGTTGGTCACCGTGCCGCTGATGCGATACTCGGCCAGCGCCCCGGCCAGCCGCGCCAGGGCGCGCTCACGGCTCTCGTCCCAGACAATCAGCTTGGCGATCATCGGGTCGTAGTACACGCTGATCTCGTCGCCCTGCCGCAC
>CAYGOX010000351.1:0-2019 GCA_964351485.1 uncultured Halioglobus sp. | reverse complement strand
TACCCCGGTGTCGACGCGCACGTGGCGCGACTGCTGTGGCGGGCGCAGGTAGGACAGTGTGCCGGTGACCGGCAGGAAATCGTTGTCCGGGTCCTCGGCATAGACGCGGGCCTCGAAAGCGTGGCCCGTCACGGTGACGTCTTCCTGGCCCAGCGGCAGCGCTTCGCCGCTGGCGATCCGCAGCTGCCACTCCACCAGGTCCTGCCCGGTGATCATCTCGGTGACCGGCTTTTCGACCTACAAGCGCGTGTTCATTTCCATGAAATAGAAGCTGCCGTCCTCGTCGAGCAGAAACTCCACCGTGCCGGCGCCTTCGTAGTTGATAGCCCTGGCCGCGCGGACCGCGGTTTCGCCCATGTCGCGGCGCGTCTGCGCCGCCATGTCCGGGGCGGGGGCCTCCTCGATAACCTTCTGGTGGCGGCGCTGGAGTGAGCAGTCCCGCTCGGCGAGGTAAACGCCGTTGCCGGCCGAGTCGCAAAACACCTGTATCTCGACATGCCGCGGCCGCGTGAGGTACTTCTCCACCAGCATGGTGTCGTCACCAAAACTTGCCAGGGATTCGCGCTTGGCCGCCGCCAGCGCGGCGTCGAACTCGTCGCTGGACCACACCTGCCGCATGCCCTTGCCGCCACCCCCGGCGGTGGCCTTGAGCAAGACCGGGTAGCCCATGTCGTCGGCGGCGCCCTTGAGCACGGCCGGGTCCTGGTCGGCGCCGTGATAGCCCGGCACCAGCGGTACCTTTGCCTCTTCCATAATGCGCTTGGCCGCCGACTTGCTGCCCATCGCCTCGATGGCGCTTGCCGGGGGGCCGATGAACACGATGCCGCGCTCTTCGCAGGCGCGTGCAAAAGCCGCGTTTTCCGAGAGGAAGCCGTAGCCCGGGTGAATCGCCTGCGCACCGCACTGCTGTGCGACATCGAGAATCCGGTCGCCGACCAGGTAGGACTCGCGCGCCGGCGCCGGACCGATGTGCACTGCTTCGTCTGCAGCCAGCACATGCAGGGCGTCGCGGTCGGCATCGGAATACACCCCGACGGTGGCGATGCCCAGTCGACGGGCGGTTTCAATGACGCGGCACGCGATTTCGCCGCGATTCGCAATCAGGATTTTCTGAAACATGCTGTTCTCCTGGCCCCCTACGTTACATGCGGAACACGCCGAAGTTCGAGTCTTCGACGGGCGCGTTGAGTGATGCCGACAGGCAGAGTGAGAGGACCGTGCGGGTGTCCGCCGGGTCGATGACGCGGTCGTCCCTGGTGTTCGTACTGCTCGATGACCGGCGCCTTGAAGGCCGCTTCCTCTTCCTCGCTCATGGACTTGCCGTCGCGGGCCAGCTGGTCCTGCTTGACGGTCGCGAGCACGCCCGCGGCCTGTTCCCCGCCCATAACGGAGATTCGCGCATTGGGCCACATGAACATGAAGCGCGGGTCATAGGCCCGTCCGCACATGGCGTAGTTGCCCGCACCGAAGGAGCCACCGATGATGATCGTGAACTTGGGAACCTGCGCGCAGGCCACCGCGTGGACCATCTTGGCCCCGTGGCGCGCGATACCACCGGCCTCGTACTGCTGTCCCACCATGAAGCCGGTGATATTCTGCAAAAAGACCAGCGGAATCTTGCGCTGTGCACAGAGCGTGACGAAGTGCGCGCCCTTGGCGGCCGATTCGCTGAACAGGATGCCGTTGTTGGCCACGATGCCCACGGGATAGCCGTGAATACGGGCGAATCCGCAGACCAGTGTCTCACCGAACAGCGCCTTGAATTCATCGAACTCCGAACCGTCGACCACGCGGGCGATCACCTCACGCACGTCGTAGGGCTGGCGTGCATCGGCCGGCACAACACCGTACACGTCCGCCGGGTCATACAGGGGCTCGACCGGCGGCTTCAGGTCGAGCGTGCCCGGCTTGGTTCGATTCAGTCGACTTACCGACCGGCGCATGAGCGCCAGCGCATGATAGTCGTTGTTCGCGTAGTGATCCGTGACCCCCGAGGTGCGGCAGTGGACGTCGGCACCG
>CAYGOX010000350.1:0-3867 GCA_964351485.1 uncultured Halioglobus sp. | reverse complement strand
GGACCTTTCCTACGATGGCTCACTGACCCACCGCGTGTCGATGCAGTTCGACGGCGCGCCGGGCAAGGCCAACCCGTTCTACGACTGGGTGCCGTCCACCGGCCAGACCGACGGCGTATTCAACCTCAACATCGCCGCGACCGAGAGCTGTAACGCCTGTCACGACCCGCTGGCGATCCACGGCGGCGGCCGCCAGGAAATCGAGTACTGCGTGACCTGCCACAACGGCGGATCAACCGACGCCAACAGCGGCAATACCGTCGACATGAAGGTCATGATTCACAAGATTCACATGGGCAGCAACCTGGCCAGCGTGCAGGACGGGGGCGAGTACGCGATCTGGGGATTCCGTGACAGCAAACACGACTACTCCATGCTGCGCTACCCGCAGGACATCCGTAACTGTGTGAACTGCCACGCCGGCAGCGCGACCGGCGCGGGACGCGATGACCTCGTGCTCACCTCGCAGGGCGACAACTGGGCCGACTATCCCAGCGGCGCAGCCTGTGGCAGCTGTCACGAGGCGGCGGCCGGGCACATCGACAATCATCCGGACGAAAACTGCGCGAGCTGCCACTCAGAAAGTGGCGTCGCCGGGAGCATCGTCCAGAGCCACGTGAACCTGGCGGCCGAGGCCGCTGAGCAGTTCGTGGCTGAAATACTCGACGTAAGCAACAGCGGCCCCGGTGAATTCCCGTCGGTCACTGTACGGGTTCACAACCCGCTCAACGGTACCGACTACGACCTTATCAACGATCCGGTGCTGGCAGGCCTGCGCGTGGGCATCGCCTGGAATACCACCGACTACAACAACGTCGGCAACGGCCAGGACAACGCCAGTTCAGTCGTCACCGGCATTCCCGGCGCAGCCACTGACAACGGTGACGGCAGCTTTACGGTAACGGCCTCAGTGGCCATTCCCGACGGCAGCTCGGCGCCGGGTGTCGCCGCCAGCGGTTCGGGCACTGCCACCATTGAGGGCCACCCCGACCTGGATGTCGACGGCGACAGTGACACAGAGAGCATTCCGATGCGCAACGTCGCGGCGCACTTCTCGATCGACGAGGCCAGCGGCATGCCGGTTGCGCGTCGCCAGTCGGTAGAACTGGATAACTGCCTGGCCTGTCACGGCAGCCTCTCATTGCACGGCGGTAATCGCACCGATGACATCGCCGGTTGCGTCACCTGCCACAACCCACGCAACACCGACAAGCGGGTGCGCGAAGTGGCCATGGACCCGCCCACCGACGGCAAGGACGAGGAATCGATCGACTTCAAGACCATGATCCACGGCATTCACGCCGCGGCCATTCGGGAAAACGCGCTGGAAGTCGTCGGTTTCCGCGGCTTCTCGACGTTCCGCTATGACGAAGAGCATGTGCATTACCCGGGCGACCTGAGCAACTGCACCGCCTGCCATAACAGTACGGGATTCCTGCTGCCACTGGCTGACGGCGTGCTGGGAACCACCGTCGATACCGGCGCAGACCGCGCTGACCCGTCCGACGACATTGTGGTCACCCCGGCAACGGCGGTATGCTCAAGCTGCCACGATGGCGCGGATGCGCGCGCCCATATGGTTGCCAACGGTGGTAGTTTCGCCACCACGCAGGCGGCGATCGACAGCGGCGAGGTGGCCGAATCGTGTAACGTGTGTCATGCGCAGGGACGCAGCAGTGACGTCAGTGAGGTGCACAGTCCGCGGTAGTCTACATATCAGGGATAGAAGTCTTCCCGAAGCGATCTCTGGCAGGCTTTTTCAAGAGTCAGGCGCCACCTGGTAAGCACGGTGGACAACTGCGGACGAAAGTACTGCGGGATGTCCACTTCGAAGCTCTGCACCTGGCCGGATTCATTCAGAGAGCCCAGAGGTTCCTCTCCCTCGCTCGGCGGCAGGACACGGTAGTATCTGAGATAGGCATTGGAATCTGACATCAGCAACTTCGAGCAGATATTCATTACTTCATAAAAGCTGTCAGATACAGCCTTGTAAATATCCTATTCCTTGATCATGCCATTTACCGCGCTAGCGGGCCCCATGGACAAGGCCGCTCCGGATTAAGCGACAAAAGGCGTGTCGCAGGCAAACACCGCAACGAACTGGTCTTCATCGTCGAGAAAGGTCGCGACATGCGCGCCGGCCATATCAAGGGTTGTCCTTGCTAGCGTATCGACCAATGGCGCAATTACTTCAGGCATTATTCGTATAAGAGTGCATACGCGACATATTCATACGATCTAATACGTATAGATTCATTTTGTGTGAATGATTTATGGTGCGCGCAGTGACGCAATTTGCGCATCCATTGCTTGATATGTGCTTTAAACAGGCACGGTATTGCGGTACAAACTGAATCCCGGCCTACAGTGTGGAGCACATAAAGGTATGGACACCCCTGAATCCTTGGTTGCCCAAATCGAAAGTCTGATCACTCTTCCTGAAATCCTGTTGCGGCTGAATGAATGCCTCAATGACGGGCGAAGCGGTGCCGCAGAAGCTGCTGCCATTATCGAGCCGGACCCGGCTTTGAGCGTGGCACTCCTAAGAATTGCCAACAGTGCGCTGTATGGCGTTGGCGGCACTGTCGGCACAGTGCGGGAAGCTGTCCTGCGCGTCGGCATGAGGGAAGTCTGGGATCTCTCGCTGGCAATTTCTACCAGCGATACTTTCGATAAAATTCGCAATGATCTCGTTACCGTCGAAGATTTCTGGCTGCACAGCCTGTACTGCGCCACGATCGCACAAGCGATCGACCTGCGTTTACCCAAGAGAACAGGCTGTCCGCTGTTCCCCGCCGGGTTGCTCCACGATATCGGCCACCTGATCATGTTTCACCTCGCTCCCGAAAAATCCAGCCAGGCGCTGGAGCTATCGCTGGACGACGGTGACGGTTTGACAAAGTTCGAAGCTGAACAGACCGTCTTTGGCTACGATCACGCCGACGTTGGCGCCGCGCTGGCGGAAAGCTGGAATCTGCCGAACTACCTGCGTTATCCGATTGAATATCACCACAAGCCATTTGAGTCACCGGAGTTCGTGGATGTAGTGACCACAGTCCATATTGCAAACTGCCTTGCGATTCTGGCCGAGGTAGAAAGTGATGATCTGGAGGATGCACCGCCGATTGCCGATGGCGCAATCTCCCGCATAGGCTTGGAAAAAAATGCGTTGCCGCAAATACTGACCGAGTCGCGAAGTACGGCGCAGAGCCTTCTACGGCTTTTTACCGATTAAGCGCTACGTACTATTGCGTCGGCTAAACCTGCTTCGCCTTTGAAAGGCTTGATCTTCAACCCGCCAAGGTAACCACAGCAAGTAAGAGATCGGGACCGGACCTGGACAAATCAGGGCCAGTAAGGGCGCGAGGACTGCTGCGCGCCATAAGGGGAGCAAGCGCTAAGAGGCCTTTTGGCAGGCACCCTGGACCGGATGCACGGGCTTATTGCTTAAGAAGCGCCTCAATCATGGCCTTGAGCTGCGCCTCGTCGAAATCGACGTTGTCCGAGTGGCGTTTAATGTCCGAATCAGTCGCGGATTTGAGGATTTCCTCGACGCTCATGCCCTCCCAATCCTCGGCAGGCTCATGGCAATCCAGACAGATTTCTTCATCCCCGGCGATGGCACCGAGACTGATAAAGGCGGCGGCAGCCACCGCAAGACAGGCTTTTTTCATAGCGGCGAATTCCTCGTTCGCGGACCCTTCAGAAATGATACCTCAACCGGGCGGGGAGCGCCCCCCGGGCTTGACTCGGACGCCCAGAATCGGGAGAATTCGCGCCTCTTGAGGGGGTTCTGACCCCCGATATTGATCGTGGCTACGTAGCTCAGCTGGTTAGAGCACAGCATTCATAATGCTGGGGTCGGTG
>CAYGOX010000349.1:2503-3910 GCA_964351485.1 uncultured Halioglobus sp. | reverse complement strand
GCCCCGGGATATCGAAATCGACAATTTTGCCGCCCAGCAGCGCGAGAAAGGGCGGGGCGACGGCGTTCAGCGCGTCCAGGTGTGCTTGCAGATCCATGGGTACAGCTATGTGGCTTTGAGGGAAGCGCGCTAGCATAAAGGACTCAACAAGCCGAGTGTAAGGGAGGTTGGCACGATGAGTGATCGGGAAACGGCGATTCTGGCCGGCGGGTGTTTCTGGGGCATGCAGGATCTGATCCGCAAGCTGCCCGGCGTGCTGGGCACGCGGGTCGGCTATACCGGGGGCGATGTCCCCAACGCGACCTACCGCAACCACGGTACCCATGCCGAGGGCATCGAAATTGTGTTCGACCCCCAGCAGATCAGCTATCGGCGTCTGCTCGAGTTTTTCTTTCAGATCCACGACCCGACGACGCTGAACCGGCAGGGTAATGATCGCGGCACCTCGTACCGCTCGGAAATCTTCTACACCAGCGAGGCGCAGCGCGAGGTGGCCCTGCAGACGATCGCGGACGTCGACGCCTCGGGCCTGTGGCCCGGCAAGGTGGTGACGCCGGTGTCAGCGGCGGGCGATTTCTGGGAAGCTGAGCCGGAACACCAGGATTACCTGGAGCGCTACCCCAACGGCTATACCTGTCACTACATCCGGCCCGACTGGGTGTTGCCGCACAGCGCGGCGAAAGCGTCTTAGGCGGCGGAGGCTTTCGCTTCCGGGTCGAAGGTTATCGGCATCGACTTCATCGCGTTCACGAAAAACGAACGCACAAACTGCGGGTCTTCCTTGAAACGCGGGTTGCGCAGGCGCGGGATAATCTCCTCGAACATGATGCGCAGTTCCTGGCGCGCAAGGTGCGTGCCGATGCAGAAATGCTGGCCGATGCCGAAGGAGCGGATCTGGTTGTAGAGGTCGGGCATGCGCTCGGCGCGGGTCACGTCGAAGCTCATCGCATCCTCGCCGAACACGTGCTCGTCGTGGTTTACGGTGTGGTAGTGCAGCACGATCTTGTCGCCCTTGCTGATTTGTTGCCCGCCGAGCACGGTGTCCTCGGTCGCGGTGCGCCGCATGCTGATGAACGCGGTGTTGTAGCGCAGGATTTCTTCGCAGGCGTCCGGAATCTTGTCCGGGTTATCCACCAGGTACTGTAACTGGTCGGGGTGTTCCATCAGCAGCCGCATACCGTGTGCGATAACGGTGCGGGTCGATTCGTTGCCGCCAACCAGGATCAGGATGAACATCCAGCCGAACACGTCCTCGGAGATGGGCTGGCCGTCCAACTCGGCGTCGAGCAGCGCGCCGGTGATGTTGTCCATGGGGTTTTCGCGGTGCATCGCCGCCAGTTTCATCGCGTACTGGATCACTTCCAGCGAAGCCAGTTGTCCCTCTTCTTCGGAGATCGACATGTCCGG
>CAYGOX010000349.1:0-2493 GCA_964351485.1 uncultured Halioglobus sp. | reverse complement strand
GAAGAACGCCTTGCGATCCTCCAGCGGCACGCCGAGCAGTTCGAGAATGGCGATCAGCGGCAGTTCCGCCGCGACGTCTTCTACGAACTCACATTCACCTCGCGCAGCCACCGCATCCACGATGTCGCGGGCGTGCTCGCGAAACTTCTGCTCGTAGGATTCCACCCGCTTGGGCGTAAAGGCCGCGCGGACAATCCGGCGCACCTTCTGGTGCAGGGGAGGATCCATATTGATGATGGTGTGCGAGTGGATGTTGTCGACCATCTCCTGGTCGTACTCCATTGGGAAGGCCGAGCGCGCCGCCGATGAGAACAGGGCGGGGTTCTTGGAGATCTCGTCCAGTTCCTCGCGCCGGGTGACCACCCAGTAGGGCACGTTGGTCAGTGGGTCTTCCATGCGGACCACCGGGCCGGCGTCGCGGACCTCGCGCAGGCGGTCATACGGCATGCCGTTGGCGTAGGTGTCGGGGTCCAGGAGGTTGGCGAAAGGACACTGGCTCATGGAAAGGCTCCGTGCAGGTAAACAGGGGGCAAACTAACGACTATTAGTTGCTAGCCGATTTTCCCACGTTTGGTCCCCGGGGTAAAGAACTTCGACCGGCCAGAGCATTGCCGTTCGTTAATGTGATGGGCCTTCTTGCCGATAACCGGTGCAACGGGGCGGTGTACGCCGTGGGCAATTACGCCAGGGGAATGGCCTGTCGGAAATTTTTACATCGGTGTACGTGAATTCCCTTATGAGATGGGTATACCAAAGTATAAATTCATATAAAACAACAAGTTGAGAAATCTGGCCCGCAGATTGCTTAGTCAGGGGTAGCAGAGCTGGCGTTCGATAAATCCGCCGCTCGAAAGGTTTGTAGAAGGAGCAGTAACGTGAGTTTTAAAACAAAAGTAACAGGCGCAGCTTTCGCACTGGCGCTCTCAGCAGGCGCCCAGGCTGGCGTTCAGACATGGGATTTCGACTCTCCGCCGAACTTCGATTACAACGGCAACGGCAACTCCTGGACGATCACCCAGGGCGGCGTGACGCTGAAGGTGACCGGCTGGTCTGATACCAATGACGTTGCGGGCGATGACAAGATCGAAACTGCGCGCCTGATCTGGGCCCAGAACGACGCCCTTGGTGTTGTAAACCGCGATGAGGGTACTTATTCCCCCGATCACTCGATCGACAGCTACCGCTCTGGCGGTGATGCCGACGGTGATTCCGACATGCTGCTGCTGGAATTCGACACTGCGGTAAGCCTGGAAGGTATCGACCTCAAGTGGGCCGTGAACGGCGGCAGCTCCAACAACGCCGATGTATCGATTCTCGCCTGGGACGGTTCCGGCGACATGGGCCTGAACGGCAAAACCTGGTCTGATGTACTGGCCAGCAACGGCGGTGGCTACATCTCTACAGACAACGCCAATGTGGGCCTGAGCTACTACGGTGTGAACGCGGGTAACGTGACCTCCACCAAGTGGCTGGTCGGTGTCTACAACCCCGTATTCGGTACCGGCGGCAGCGCAGGTAACGACGGCTTCAAGCTGGACTGGATCAAGACCGATATGCCCGACACTCCGCCTACTGGCGACGTGCCGGTGCCCGGTTCACTCGGCCTGGTACTGCTCGGCCTGGCCGGTCTTCGCAAGCGGTGGGCGCGCGGCTAAGCCAAACGTTCTACAGCTTCACAGTTACAGAGAAAATGCGGAATATTTATTCCGCATTTTTTTTTGCTTGCGTTAACATGCCCCGAAAGCGCGCACTGCGCAGATAGTCCCGGGGGACAATCAACGTGAACAGTCGACGACTCAGCGCACTCGCGCTGACCGGCGTATTGCTGGCCGGTGGTTCTGCGCTGGCGCAAGATGCCAACCAGTACTATGAAAAGGCCCTGCAGTCCTACCAGGAACAGGACGTTACCGAGGCCTATATCCACCTCAAGAATGCGCTGCAGCAGGATCCGGGCATGGTCGCCGCGCGGGTGCTGCTGGCCGAGATGTATTTCAACGCCGGGGATATCCTCGGCGCAGAAAAGGAATCTGAAGAAGCGCTGAAACTGGGCGCAGACATCAACCTGGTTCTCCCCATTTACGGGCCGGCGCTCATCATCCAGGAAAAAACCGGCGCGCTGCTGGCACTGGAAAAACGCGCTTCGAGTTTTTCGCGGCAGACGCGCTTCGAATGGCTGTTGCTCAAGGCGCAGGCCTACCTGCTCGATGACAAGTCCGGCCGCGCTCGCGATACACTGGAAGAAGCGGCGCAACTTTTCCCCGCCGACGTGCGTTCGGTCAACAGTCTGGCCGCCATTTACCTGAGTAGCGGCATGCGCGAAGAAGCGCGCAACCAGATCAACAAGTCGCTCACACTCGACCCGTTAAATCACAAGACCTGGAAGCTGCGCGGTGAACTGGCGTTTTCCGAAAACCGTTTTGAGGCGGCGCTGGATCACTTCAAACGTGCCAATGAACTCGCTCATGAAGAACATGCCGAACTTCATGCCGGAGT
>CAYGOX010000348.1:0-3911 GCA_964351485.1 uncultured Halioglobus sp. | reverse complement strand
GATCAATCTCGACGCGGTCGACGAGGGTTGCAACCTCAACTACGTGCCGCATACGGCGCAGGAAATGAAGATCGATTGTGCCTTGTCCAATTCCTTCGGGTTTGGCGGCACTAACGGTTCGCTCCTGTTCGGACCTCCGGGCTGAGTGAGCCGGCGGTGGAGGCGGGGCCCCTGTTCTGGCTCGACGGTGAGCTTACCGCGTCCCTGCCTCTTCCCGACCGCGGCCTCGCCTTTGGCGATGGCGTCTTCGAAACCCTGCTCATAGAGCGTGGTTCTCCACTGTTCCTCTCGCTTCACCTGGCGCGCCTGGAGCGCGGATTGTCCGCACTCGGGTTTGCCGCTGTGCCACGGGTGGAAGCGCACATTCACGACGCTGCAGCATCGGCCCGGTCCCGTGACTGGCCCTGGGCTGCGCTGCGCGTCACGGTGACCCGGGGCGCGGGGCCGAGAGGCTACGCGCCGCCCATTGACGCAACTGTGCGTGTGCTGGTTGAGTTGAACCGGTTGTCTCACGATGCCGCCGAGCAGCAGGCGCCGGCGCGGCTGGGGATTGCTACAACGCGGGTTGGCAGACAACCGGCGCTGGCGGGCCTGAAACATCTCAATCGTCTTGAACAGGTGCTGGCTGCGCGAGAGGCGCAGCAAGCGGGCATGGACGATATGGTGATGCTCGATACCAGGGAGAAGGTTGTCGGCGCCGTGGCGGGCAACCTGTTTCTGCGTCGTGGTGACCGGTTACAGACCCCCGTGCTTGATCAGGCCGGTATTGCCGGCACCCGCAGGCGACTGATTCTCGAACACTGGGCGAGCGCGTGCAGTCTCGCGGTGGAGGAGGCGAGCCTGACGTTTGCCGATCTTGCCAGCGCTGACGAAGTGTTTGTCAGCAACAGTCTTGTCACGGTGCGTCCGGTCGCCGAACTGTCCGGGCAGGCGTTTAGCGATCACAGCGCCGCCAGGGCGCTGTTCAAGCGTTTCTGCCAGGAGCGCCGGTGAAACGTCTCGGTCTGATCCTGCTCGTCCTGGCGCTTCTGTCTGCGCTGGTCGCGTTTGCAGTCCGGGAGCGCTGGCAAGCGCCGTTGGCGCTGCCGCCCGAGGGTATGACGTTGGTCGTGGAGAAGGGGGATTCCTTGCGCTCAGTTGCGCGTCAGTTACATGCGGGTGAGGTACTGGTGCATCCGCGGCTGTTGACCGTGTATGGCCGCGCGACGGGCCTGGACCAGCAGATCAAGCGTGGCGAGTACCAGGTGCCGCCCGGCACAACAGCTCCCGGATTGCTGGCGTTGCTTATTGCCGGCGAAGTCATCAGCTACGCGGTGACCCTGCCAGAGGGCATCACGCTGGGGCAGGCCATCGAACTGCTTCAGCGAGAAAAGGCGCTTGACGCTGTGTTGAGCGGACCCGACGACGAGCGCCTGCTCGCGCTGGTCGCGCCGCACACCAGCACCGAAGGCCTGTTTCTGCCCGAGACTTACCGTTACGAACGCGGTGATTCAGACTACGACATCCTGCTACGCGCTCACCGCGCGCTGAACTCGGTGCTGACACGCGAGTGGGCGGCGCGTGCGCCCGAATTGCCGCTGGAATCACCTTACGAGGCGCTCATACTGGCGTCCATCATCGAGCGTGAGACGGGCCAGCCCCAGGAGCGCGGTGAAATTGCCGGTGTTTTCACGCGTCGATTGCAGCGCGGCATGCTCTTGCAGACGGACCCGACGGTTATTTACGGTTTGGGCGAGGAGTATGACGGGAACCTCCGCAGGGTTCACCTGCGCGATGAGGCCAACCCCTACAACACCTATCGCCATCGCGGGCTGCCGCCGACACCGATTGCGCTGCCCGGGGAGGCGGCCATAGCAGCGGCTACGCATCCGGCTCCGGGAAAGTCTTTATATTTTGTGGCGCGCGGGGACGGCGGGCATTACTTCAGCGAGACGCTTGCCGAACACAACAAGGCCGTGCGTAAATACCAGCTCAATCGAGCGTCGAACTACCGGTCGGCGCCGAAGTAGTTACCGGTAAGGGAGTTCTGTTTCAGCCTATGAGTTCGCGCGGATTGTTTATCACCCTGGAGGGCGGCGAAGGTGTCGGTAAAAGCACCAACCTCGCGCTCCTGGAAAACTTTTTACGCGACAATGAGGTCGACGTGCTGGTGACCCGCGAACCCGGCGGTACCAGTCTGGGCGAGGAGCTGCGCGGACTACTGTTGGAGCACCGCGAAGCCAGGGTGAGCGACATGGCGGAACTGCTCCTGCTGTTTGCCGCCAGGGCGCAACACATCGAGGAAGTGATTGAACCGGCGCTCGAGAAGGGCACCTGGGTGTTGTGCGATCGCTTTACGGATGCCACCTATGCCTACCAGAGCGGGGGCCGTGGAATGCCCGAGCAGAGCATTCGCATTCTGGAGGACCTGGTGCAGGAATCCCTGCGTCCGGACTACACGGTACTGCTCGACGCCGACGTCAGTGTCGGCATGGAGCGCGCTCGCGATCGCGGTGAACTCGATCGCATCGAGCAGGAGACTGTGGACTTCTTCGAACGCGTCCGGCAGCGCTATCTGGATATCGCCGAGCGCAGCAGCGGCCGCTGTCGGGTGGTCGACGCCTCACAGCCGCTCGAAGATGTGCAGGCGCAGCTTTTGAAGCTCGGCAGCGAATTGCTCACCTGCTGGTCCGTCAGACACCCCGTGTGACCATGGATCTGACCCAGTTACCCGACGTTAATGCACCGCTGCCCTGGCACCAGACGGCCTGGTCGGCACTGGTGCGCCAGGTGGAGCAGGACCGCCTGCCTCATGCGGTGCTGCTGGCTGGCGAGTCGGGTGTTGGCGTTCCCCAGTTGGCGCTGGCGCTGGCCCGCCTGTTGCTTTGCGAAGCTCCCCGCGACGGCCTCAACTGTGGCGAGTGCCAGGCCTGCCGCCTCAGCGGGTCGGGCGCGCACGGTGACTTTTTGTGGGTGACCCCTGAGCAGAAGAGTCGCACTATCAAGATCGACCAGGTGCGCGGTGCGGTCGAATTCATGACCAAAACCTCTGCCTACGGGGCGCGCAAGGTCGTGGTTTTCGCACCGGCGGAAGCGATGAACACCAACGCGTTCAACGCGCTTCTGAAATCACTCGAGGAGCCGGCACCGGAAACGTTCCTGGTGCTTGCGTGTCATGCACTGCATAACGTGCCGCCGACCATCCGCTCCCGTTGCCAGTTGCGCCAGCTCACAACACCGTCGTCGAAGGCCGCTGCCCAGTGGCTTACCCCGCGGGTCGGGGGGGGCGCGCGTTGCGAGGAGTTACTGGCGATCGCCGGCGGGCGACCGCTGTTGGCGCAGCAACTGCACGAGGATGACAATGCCGATGCCGTGCGCGCCCGGCGCGCGGCCCTCGACGCGCTCACACAGGGACGTCTGGCATCCACCGAGGCGGCTCCCCTTTGGAACGATGTCGATGCCGACGCGATGCTCGAAGAGTTTACGACGTACACCCGGCAGGCGTTGCGGACAATGCCTCTGGACAGCCTGCGCCAGCAGGGGCGCGCCGCTTTTGAACTGCTTGATGAACTGGGCCGTCTGCAGCGCGCCGTCAGCGCCGGCTCCAATCCGGGCCGGGGAATCCTTGCCGACGCAGTGCTGGCAAAATTTCACACAGTATTGGGCGGGGCGATTTAGGGTGATACCATCGCCACAAACTCAGGAGCAGTGCGCCAATGAATGATTCGAGACAAAACAGCCGCAACGGCATTTTGTCGCTGACGATTAAAGACAAAGCCGTTCTTTACTCCGCCTATATGCCATTCCTCGAGCACGGCGGCCTGTTCGTTCTGACCAACAAGGCGTACGACATCGGTGACGAGGTGTTCATGCTGCTCACGCTCATGGACGAAGCCGAGAAGATCCCCATCTCCGGCAAGGTGGTCTGGGTG
>CAYGOX010000347.1:0-3947 GCA_964351485.1 uncultured Halioglobus sp. | reverse complement strand
CGCCGTTCAGCGTCAACAGCGGTTCGTTCCAGATCTGGTAATACACGCTCAGTGGCGTTTCGCTGGCGTAGCGCGTGCGCAGTGCCTCGAGCTGTGTCAGGTACTGCTGCGCCGCTTGCTCCGCGGACGCTTCCTCGCCGGTCAGGCGTCCGAAGATGCGCAGTGAGCGCGCCACATCTTCAAGCGCGCGCGGCTCATCGACATAGACGGGAATGCCCAGTGAACGCAGGCGTTCGACGGCCTCGCTGCCGCTGCCGCTGCGCCAGGCGATGATCAGGTCGGGCCGCAGCGCCACGACGCTCTCGTAACTCACGCTGTCGTAGGAACCGACGCGCGGCAGCGATCGGGCAGCGTCGGGAAAATCGCTGTAGCTTACGGTCCCGACAATATGGGCGCCTGCGCCCGCGGCGAACAGGGTCTCGGTGATGTGCGGCGCGAGGCTGATCACGCGCCGGGCCGGGGCCCGCAATGTCACCGTCACGCCCGAGGCATCTTCCAGGACGATTTCCCCGGCGGTGTCGGCCCGCACCAGTGGTACCGACACAACAGCCAGCGCCAGGAACAGCGCGAGGAGAAAGCCCGACACACCCACGTTGAATGCGCACCGCCCTGCTGTGGTTTTTTTGAACATACTAGGTAATCACCAGTGGCCCGCCGGTATCCGGGTGCACGCCCACGTGGGCCTTCACCTGGAACACGGCTTCTATCGTCTGGGCGTTCAACACGTCGGCCGGGGGGCCCCCGCTCACGATACTGCCGCACTGCATGAGCAGCAGTTGGTCGGCGCACCGCGCGGCGAGGTTCAGGTCGTGCAACACGATCAGCACGCCCACGCCGCGCGCGGCCAGATCGGCGACGACGGCGAGCGTGAGCTGCTGGTGCGCCAGGTCGAAAGACGAGGTCGGCTCGTCCAGCACCAAAAAGCGCGGCAGGCCGTCGACCGGCTCCCAGATCTGCGCCAGCACCCGAGCCAGGTGCACGCGCTGCTTCTCGCCGCCGGACAGGTGCGTATAGGTGCGCCGCGCCAGGTAGGCGCCGTCCACGCAGGCCAGCGCCTCGTGCACGATCGCGTTATCCCGCGCAAGCCCGGTCGCATGCGGCGTGCGGCCCAGCATCACCACCTCCTCGGCGGTGAACGGAAAATTCAGCAATGACTGCTGCGGCAGTACCGCGAGGCTGCGGGCGCGCTGGTCGGCGGGCCAGTCTGCCAGGGGGCGCTCGCCCAGCAGTACCCGACCGGCATGCGCCTGCAGCTCGCCGGTCAGCACGCGTAGCAGGCTGGTCTTGCCGGCGCCGTTGGGACCCAGCACAGCAGTCACCTGCCCCGGCTCGATGCACGCATCGACCGCACTGAGCAGCGGCGTGCCCTCGACCTCCACCGAGACCTGTTGCGCGACCAGGGCCACGGTTACACACCCCCCCACTTGCGCCGCTGCAGCAGCAGCGAAAAGAAAAACGGCGTGCCCAGCAGCGCGGTGAGAATTCCAGCAGGCAATTCGGCAGGCGCGACCACAACCCGGGCAAAGCCGTCGGCGGCGATGAGCAGGATAGCGCCAGCCAGCGCCGACCCCGGTACCAGGAAACGGTGATCGGGCCCTATCAGGAGGCGAACGATGTGCGGCACGATCAGGCCCACGAACGAAATAGTTCCGGCCACGGCGACCGAGGCTCCCACCGCGATCGCGGTCAGCACGATCAGCCGGCGTTTGACGGCAGCCACGTCGATACCCAGGTGGCGCGCCTCGGATTCACCCAACAGGAAGGCATTCAGCGCCGCCGCATCGCGCGGCAACACGCTCATGAGCAGGACGGTGACCACTGCGGCAATCCATACCCGCGGCCAGTTGGCCGCGTCGAGACTGCCCATCTGCCACAGGCTGATGCGGCGCAGCATCTCGTCGTCGGCGACAAAGCTGAGCAGGCTGTTGAGTGCACCTGCGAGCGCGCTGATCGCGATACCGGCGAGCAGCATGGTGGCCACGGAGGTGCCGGTATCGGACGTCGCCAGGCGATACACCAGCAACACCGCGAGGAATCCCCCGGCGAAGGCGCCCAGCGCCACGACCGAGAGACCGGCGAGCTGCCCGCCCTGCACCAGCAGGCCGCCGCCGAACACGATCATCAGGCTGGCGCCCGCCGACGCGCCGCTGGACACGCCGATCAGTGACGGGTCGGCCAGCGGGTTGCGAAACAGGCCCTGCATGGCCGCACCACAGACGGCCAGGCAGACGCCGACCAGCCCCGCCAGCAGCATGCGCGGCAGGCGAATCGCGCCCAGGATCAGGCCGGCATGTTCGTCGCCGACCGACGCCGACAGCCCCAGCGCGCGCACAATATCGAGAGGCGATAACCACACCGGTCCCATTAACAGGGCCACCAGCATCACCAGCGGCAGGCCGATCGCCAGCGCCAGGAGCAAACTGCCCGGCTGCATCACCCTCATGCGCGCTGCTCCCGTGCATTCGGAGTGCTAGCAAACAGCGCGTCGATATCGATCTCGCGTTCGATTGTGTCGGCGAGCCGGTCCAGTTGCGCCTCGCGCACTTCGGCCAGCGCAGGTGCCGCGCCCGTTGCCAGCCCGGCCCAGACCAGCACGGCATCGCGTGCGGCGGGCTCGTCGAACAGCCCATGCAGGTAGGTACCCATGATCTGTCTATCGGCGCTGACGACACCGTCGCGGCGCCCGTTATCCAGCAGGCAGGCGGGCGCGTAGCCCTCCTCGCCGCTGGTCACGCCGCAGTGTATTTCGTAACCGCGCACCGGCGCGTCCAGGCCGCCGAAGCCGCCGGCGACCTGACGCAGCTGTTTGTCCGGCGCCAGCGTCGTGCGCGTTTGCAGCAGACCCAGACCGGGCGTGCTGCCCGGTGTCTCCTCAATGCCGTCCGGATCACAAATCTCATTCCCGAGCATCTGGTAACCGCCGCAGATGCCCAGCACCTTGCCGCCATAGCGCAGGTGGCGTTCGAGGTAGTTCACCCAGCCGTGGTCACGCAGCCACTGCACATCGCGCCGCACGTTCTTGCTGCCCGGCAATACCACCAGGTCAGCCGGCGGCGGCACCTGCTGCGGGCCGACAAACAGCACCTCAACCTGCGGATGCAGGCGCAGCGCATCGAAATCGGTGTGGTTACTGATACGTGACACAACCGGCACCACAACACGCAGTGCATCGCCGTCCGCGGCCGGCACCTGCTGCGCCGTAATCGCATCTTCGGCATCCAGGTACAGGCCCTCGAGGTAGGGCAATACGCCCAGAACGGGTTTACCCGTGTGCTCTGTCAGCCAATCGTTTCCGGGCTGCAGCAGGGAAAGATCGCCGCGAAACCGGTTGATGACAAAACCGCGAATGCGCGCCTGCTCGCTGGGCGACAGCAGTTGCAGGGTGCCGACCAGGTGCGCGAACACGCCACCGCGATCGATGTCCGCCACCAGCACCACCGGACAATCGACCGCCTCGGCAAACCCCATATTGGCGATATCGTTCTCGCGCAGGTTGATCTCGGCGGGGCTGCCGGCGCCCTCCACCACGATAAAATCGAAACGCCCGGCCAGGCGCGTGTACGACTCGAGCACCGCGCGCATCGCCTCGCGCTTGTAGGCGTGGAACTCCTGCGCCTGCTGCTGCGCGACCGCCCTGCCCTGGATAATCACCTGTGCCCCGGTGTCGCTGGAGGGTTTGAGCAGGACCGGGTTCATATCGGAATGCGGCGGCACGCCACAGGCGATGGCCTGCAGCGCCTGCGCGCGGCCGATCTCACCACCATCGACTGTCACCGCGCTGTTGAGCGCCATGTTCTGGGGCTTGAACGGCGCGACCGCGAGTCCGCGCCGGGCCAGCGCGCGACAGATGCCCGCGACGAGCACAGATTTACCCGCGTCGGACGTCGTTCCCTGCACCATCAAGGTGGCGGCGGATCGAGCCTGGTGTGAAGACATACCTTCGGCCT
>CAYGOX010000346.1:0-3990 GCA_964351485.1 uncultured Halioglobus sp. | reverse complement strand
GTGGCCACTTCGCCGCGGCAATAGGTGTAGTTCACGCAGGCGCCGCTTGCGTCGCGCTCACAACCGAAGGGGTCGCCATTGATCAACGGCTCCGGCGCCTGGATCACGCGCGCGTAGTACAGCGTCGGGCGGTCGCCCTGCATGTAATCCATATCCACAAACTGCGCCGTACAGCCGTTCTCCTGCCCGGAGCAGTCGAACACCTTCCACGTATCCTCGATGAGCGAGGACACAGGCTCGTCTGGCCGGAGCTGCGGCCGGATGCGGACGATTTCGATACGCGAGATCGCCTTGCGTTTGTCGCCCGGGCGATAACACTCACCGCCGCATAGCGACCGCGCACGCTCTTCGCCCAACGCCGCCACCGCGTAATCGGGACAACCCGGCACCTGCTCGAAGGCGCCGAGCGCTCTTACGCGGAACCGCGGCGTTTCGCGTTGAACCACCTGGCTGCCCATCGGCAGTTCGCCATTCGGACCATTTAACAGGTCAAACCACACCAGCATGCGATCACCCGATGTCGCATAGACATTCCGGCTGTCCAGCGCATGCCAGATGGCGTTGCGGTCACGGCCCTCGGTGTGCGCGGCGACCAGGCCACCGGTGTAATAGAAGCCGGCCGACTCGCTGTCCGCGCGATAAAAATCCATGGTCGATTGCGCGCGTCCGACTTCTTTCGAATCGGTGTAGAGCACACGATTGGCTTCCTTGTAGCTGGCCCCGGGCCGCGCCTGGTGACCGTCACTGGAACCGATCAGGCCGAACCTGGCGCGCGCGGGTGCGCGCTCGGCATCATAGCCCAGCGCGAGTGTGTACTGCGCCGACTGGCGCGGCAGGTACTGGGCACTGGGTTGGAAACTGTCACGCAGGTGGCCGCAGCCGGCCCAGTCTTCCTGTGTGTTGTCGGGAAACAGTTTGCGCCCGGCCGGGTCGCCTTTTTCAAGAAAGGCTGCCAGTTGCTCGGCGGCGTGCGCGTCGCACCCATCGGCGCCGCTCGCTTCGCACTGCTCGCGCGCCAGCACCTGCGCTCGCTGGCAGCACGGTTCAAAGTGTTCCGTGGCCGGTGGGCAGAAACGGTTACCCTGGTCGTCGACATCGATGCGCAGGAAATCCTCGAACACCTCCGAGTTGCCGTGCCCCGAATACACCTCCAGCAGTTTCTGGTAACGCTGCTCGTGCTGATCGAGCTGGTTGCGAAAATCCGCGCCCACCGGGTTGGTCGTTCCCCACGACAGGCCGTGTGGAATGACCAGCGCGTCATAGCCCCATTCATCGAGCTTGCGATAAAGATCGGCGGGCGTCAGTGCCACCTCGCGGCAATCGTCGGGCAGGTCGGGGGCCGCCACGCTGTCATCGCAGGGCGGCACATTGCGCGCCTCGCGCGCGTAGCGGCCAAAGTCTGAAATACCAGACACACTGTCGGCGAAGCTCATCAGCCCCGTCACGATCGCGGGAATGCGCGCGAGCAGGTAAACCGGCTGCGACGCGATGGGCCGCGTGGGCACCGCGCCCTCCTCCCAGGTCCGGAAAATCACGTTCTTGTGGCCGTAATGGCTGGGGATGTCATCGAAGTCGGACTGCGACCACTCCCACCCGGCAAACGCCACCATATCCGGATTGGCCGGATCACCCGCGTTGGCGTTGCACTGGCGAATTACGTCCAGCGTATCGGCCCACACTCTGGGCGTGAGGCTCTCGGCGTGGTCATTGATGCTCCAGAAATCCAGCGATGAACAGTACCTGGCGAAGTCACAGGCATCGGCCGGCGTCACCACGCCGCTGTCTTTCACCAGCCCGGTACTGAACAGGTAGGCGTCCAGCGAGTAGTTGGTATGGTTGTGCAGATCACCAAACAGGATTTGCGGCGTACCCGCTTCGGGTGCAGCCGCGGGCATCGCGCGCGGGCCCTTGACGATCGCGTCGGGCGACCACTCCTTACCGAACCAACCGGCGCCGATCGCCTGCAGGACCAGCAGCACAACAGCCACAAGCACCACCAGCGTCACCAGGGTCTTCTTGATCATATTATTATCCTCTTGTTGACCGGCGCGGACCTCCGCCACTGTATAGCATCCGGCACGCGGTGAACACGCCCGGCTAGGTCCCGCCCTCCCCTCGCGCTACACTGTCGTGCACGCACACGGTCACACACGATTAAACAAGGAGAGATTTCATGGCGACTTCGCTGGGCAAACTGGGTGTATGGGCTTTCGTCGACAGCATGACGGCCACGCAGGCCGTGGACTTTTCCAGGCAGCTGGAAGACTGGGGCTACTCGGCGCTGTGGCTGCCCGAGGCCGTGAGCCGCGACCCGTTCTCGTTCATCGGCTATCTCGCCGGCCGAACCGAGAAACTGGTGTTCGCCACCGGCATCGCCAATATTTACGCGCGCGACGCCATGTCGATGAACGCCATTCACAAGACGTTGGGCGAAATCGCACCGGGACGTTTCATTCTCGGCATGGGTGTCTCCCACGCACCGCTGGTCAGCGACATTCGCGGGCACGCGTATGAAAAACCGGTCAGCACCATGCGCAGCTACCTCGACCGCATGAACGAATCGCTGTATCTCGGACCGAGCGCCGAAGAACAGGCCCCCATCGTGCTGGGCGCACTGCGCCAGAATATGTTGAAGTTGAGCGCCGAAAAAGTCGCCGGCGCACACCCCTACTTCGTGCCCCCGGCGCACACCGCCTGGGCGCGCGAAATCCTCGGCGATGGCCCGCTGTTGTGTCCCGAACAGATGCTGCTTGGGGAAACCGACGCTGAGAAAGCGCGGACCATTGCCCGCAACCACACCAACACATACACAGAACTGCCCAACTACCGCAACAACCTGCTGCAATTCGGGTTTACCGAGGCAGATTTCGAAAACGGTGGCAGCGACAAGCTGGTAGACGAAATTGTCGCCTGGGGCGACACCGATGCCCTGGCGGCCCGCGTCGAGGCACACTGGGCGGCCGGCGCAGACCACGTCTGCATCCAGGCACTTCCGCGCGAGGAAAACGGCGGCCCCGATATGGCGGTGCTGGAAGCGCTGGCGCCGTTAAACCGGCGCTAGGCGGCGCCGCGCTCAACCGGCGGCGTTATACAGCTCTTCACCCCTGGCCCACGCCGCGTGAAACCCGAAGGGCACGCGGTGCGGCATCTGCACCCGGGCAATCGGCCCCTGCGCGATATCGCGCGCATCGAATACCAGGCAGTGTGATGCCCAGGTGTTGCTGTCGGTGACCAGCGTAATGACGTAGCCGTCGTCCTCTACCGAATTGCGATCGGCGCCGGGCTTGGGCGCAAACACCGCTTCGCTGCCGAACACACCCGGGCCGTAATCCCACTGCGTCGATTGCCCGGTGTCGTTGTTGTACTTCACCAGGCCGGTGAAACGCAGCGTGTGGCCGCCCTCGTGCAACAGCGGGATGCGCTGGTGATAGGAGTACTTGCTCTTCACGCCACCGAACACCGGGTTGGACTTGTTGAATTCCGTGTTCAGATCATCCACGTCGCCCTCGCGCACCTCGCCCGTCCTCAGGTTGAAGCGCCAGCGATATGCGTTGGCCTCAAGCCGCATGTAGGCCAGCATGGAGGCCAGCTCGCCCTCGCCCGGCTGCGAATCGGGCATGGGATTGAGCGACCGACAGCCGTCCATCACTACCCACTCGCCTTCCTCCCAGCAGTTGGTAACGTGCAGGATGTAGCAGGGTTCGCATTCGAACCAGCGAATCTCGCTGCCCTGACCACGGCGCGGCAGAATACCAAAGCGGGTCGGGATATCGCGGTGAAACGTCAGCACGCGGAACCGGTGTTTGCGCAGCACATCCATGTCGTGAAAGAACGGCAGGTCGTGCAGGATCGCGTAGTTGGTGGTGAACCCGATGTCGTGGGGCAGGCGCGGTCCGGGCAGGTCGATCGCTGTCTCATGCACCATGCGACCGGTCGGGTCGGCGATACCGAAAGTCATATACGGCGGTTCGTCACCGTAATCGAAAAACA
>CAYGOX010000345.1:0-3996 GCA_964351485.1 uncultured Halioglobus sp. | reverse complement strand
GGTAACGCCATCGATTCCAACATCGCCAACATCGCCCTGGTACTGGGCGCCACCGTGCTGGTGGCACCGCTGATGGTGCAGGAGGGCTGCATGAAGAAGGAAGTGCCCGTCCTGCTGGCCACCACCGCCGGGGTCGGCCTGCTCATCATCGACGGCGAACTCTCGCGGTTCGACGGCTGGCTGATGATCGCGGTGCTGGTAGTGCTCATGGTGCAACTGGTCAGGAAACAATTTGGCGACAGCGCACTGCTCGAGGAAGCCGAAGCCGAGCCGCTGCCGCACCTCGATACCGGCAGGGCATGGTTTACCTTTCTCATCGGCCTCGCCTTGCTTATCGGCAGCTCCCGCGTGCTGGTGTGGGGCGCCGTTGTCGCCGCGGCAGAACTGGGCGTCTCCGAGCTCATCATCGGCCTGACGATCGTCGCCATCGGCACCAGCCTGCCAGAGCTGGCGGCCACGGTCGCCAGCGCCATGCGCGGCCATACTGAAATGGCGCTGGGCAACATCATCGGCTCGAACATGTTCAACCTGCTGGCGGTGATGTCAGTGCCGGGGATCGTATCGGCGCAACTGCTCGACGACGCCGTGCTGTCGCGCGACTACTTCACCATGAGCTGGCTGACCCTGTTCCTGGCGATCGCAATCTACATCAGTCGCCGACGGGTCAAGTCCTCACCGGGGCACGCCTACCTGGGCCGCATACTGGGGATTCTGCTACTGTCGTTCTACGCCCTGTACTATTATTTCCTGCATACCAGCCTGTAAATGGATACCAGCATGCCCGATTCGCGCTCCACGAGCCCTATCGAATCCGCCAAGCGCACGATTCGTATGGAAGCGGCCGCCGTCGCCGAACTCGAGAGCCGCATCGCACAGGATTTCGAGCGCGCCTGCGAACTGCTCCTGACGGTGGACGGCCGCATCATCGTGACCGGGATGGGCAAGTCGGGACACATCGCCGGGAAGATTGCGGCGACGCTGGCCAGCACCGGCTCTCCGGCCTTCTTCGTACACCCGGGTGAAGCCAGTCACGGCGACATGGGCATGATCACCGCGCAGGACGCCGTGATCGCACTGTCCAACAGCGGCAACGTCCCGGAAATCATCACCCTGCTGCCCCTGCTCAAGCGTCTCGGCATACCGCTGATCAGCATGACGGGGAACCCGCAGTCTGAGTTGGGCAAGGCGTCGGACGTTGTGCTCGATACCGGTGTTGAAACCGAAGCCTGCCCGCTGGATCTCGCACCCACCTCCAGCACGACAACGGCGCTGGTGATGGGCGACGCGCTGGCCATCGCACTGCTGGAAGCGCGCGGCTTTACTGCCGACGACTTCGCCTTTTCCCACCCGGGCGGCACACTTGGGAAGAAGCTGCTGCTGATGGTCAGTGACGTGATGCGCAGCGGCGCCAATGTCCCGAAAGTACCGGCGCAGACGATGCTGTCCGAAGCTTTGCTGGAGATCAACGAAAAGGGCCTGGGCATGACCACCGTGGTGGACCAGGCCGGCGCCCTGCTCGGGGTCTTCACCGACGGCGACCTGCGCCGCACCATCGAGGCCAGGCGCGACATCAACCAGACGACCATCGACCAGTTGATGACGACCGGCGCCAAGCGCATCGGCGCGGACATGCTCGCCGCCGAGGCACTGCGGATCATGGAAGAGAACGAGATCTCCGCTCTGGTCATCACCGATGAAGGCGACAAGCCGGTCGGCGTCGTTCACCTCAAAGATTTGCTGCACGCGGGGATCGCATAATGAGCTGCAGTGCAGCGGCAGCCCGGGTAAAACTGCTGGTCCTGGACGTGGACGGCGTTCTGACCGACGGACGCCTCTACTACGGTAACGCCGGTGAAGAACTCAAGGCCTTCAACATCAAAGATGGCCTGGGCATTAAACTGTTGCGCGATGCCGGTGTCCAAGTAGCCATCATCACCGGACGGCAGTCGGATATCGTCCGGCGCCGGGCCACCGAGCTGGGCATCGACCAGGTAGTGCAGGGCCGCGAGGACAAGCGCGTTGCGCTCGACGAGCTGTGCGCCACGCTCAGTCTGGACCGGGAAGACTGCGCCTACATGGGCGACGACCTGCCCGACCTTGGCGCTATCAAGGCAGCGGGCCTGGGCATGACAGTGGCCGACGCCTGCGCGCAGGTACGGGAAGCGGCCGAGTGGTGCAGCGTCTATAATGGAGGCTGCGGTGCGGTCCGCGAAGCCTGTGAATTCATTTTGAGCGCCAGGGGGGAGCTCGAGGCCAGGTTGGCCGACTTTCAATAGACGATGTCGATTACACAGTCCTACTTCCGTAATTTCGCGCGGCCGCATTCAAGCTTGCTGCGATTTATTGCCTGCCTGGCTGTCGCGCTTGGCCTGGGCGCCGCCGCGTCTGCCGTGGCACTGCCAGACGACCGCGAGCAGCCCATCCACATCACGGCAGACAAGGCCGTGCGCGATGAAAAGCGCGGCATGACCATCTACAGCGGCAACGTCCACATGCGCCAGGGCAGCATGGAACTCGAGGCCGATACGCTCACCATCTTCCACGACGCCGAAAACGCCGACCAGATCATCGCGCGCGGACGTCCCGCGAAAATGCGCCAGCGGCCGGAACTGGAAGCCGACCTGGTCCACGCGCACGCAGCCGTCATCACCTATTTCAAACTCGAGGATCGTGTGCTGCTTGAGCGCGACGCGCGGGTCGAGCAAAAGGGCGATCTGGTAACCGGCGATTCCATCGACTACCTCATCGGGCAACAGCTCATCACCGCAGAGGCGGACAAGTCAGCCGGCGGCGAAAAGGTATTTGTCGTGCTGCAACCGACAGTACAGCCCGCGCCAAGCGGCGACGCGGCTCCCCAGGACAGCGCACAAGACGACTCCAGTGGCGCATCTCAAGGCCAGTAACCTGGCAAAAGCCTACGGCGGCCGCGAGATCATCCAGGACGTTTCACTGGATATCGAGAGCGGCGAAGTCGTGGGCCTGCTCGGCCCCAACGGCGCCGGCAAGACGACCTGCTTTTACATGATTATCGGGATCGTTCCCGCGGACCGCGGCACGATCACAATCAACGGCAAGGACATCACCGGGCGCACCATGCACCAGCGCGCCCGCGCCGGCATCGGCTACCTCCCGCAGGAGGCCTCGATATTCCGCAAGCTGACGGTGAGCGAGAACATCCTGGCGATCCTGGAAACGCGCACCGGCCTGAATCGCCAGCAGCGCCTGGCGCGACGCGACGAGCTGCTCGAGGAATTTCACGTCAAACACCTCAGCGACAGCCTCGGCATGGCGCTGTCAGGCGGCGAGAGGCGCCGTGTGGAGATCGCCAGGGCGCTGGCGACCGAGCCCGATTTCATCCTGCTGGATGAACCCTTTGCGGGCGTCGACCCGATATCGGTCAGCGATATCAAGCAGATTATCAACCACCTGCGCGATCGCGGTATCGGCGTGCTGATCACCGACCACAACGTGCGCGAAACCCTCGATATCTGCGAAAAAGCCTACATCGTGGGAGAGGGCCATATTATCGCTTCGGGCACCGCCGACGACGTCCTCAACAACAAGCATGTGCGCCAGGTCTACCTCGGCGAACAATTCCGGATGTAACGCGTAAGTCACCGCCCCAAAAGAACTTTTTGACCCACCGACAAGCCTGCCAACTGCGGTTTCGCGCACTGCATCACAGTGGAGAATCTTTCCTAGCAAATATCACGCCAAGCTGTTGCCAGCGGAGGCCGACGGGGGCTACACTGGGCCTGTATCGAGGTCGGGAGCGGGCCCATCCGCTCTTGCGAACCACCGGGAGGAAAGAGGGAGTTTCGGTCCCAGCACCCCATTCATGAAACAATCCCTGCAGTTAAAACTTGGCCAGCAGCTGACGATGACACCCCAGCTGCAGCAGGCTATCCGCCTCCTCCAGCTATCGACGCTCGACCTGCAGCAGGAAATCCAGGAAGCGCTGGACACCAACCCTTTACTGGAAGTCTCCGAAGACGG
>CAYGOX010000344.1:3174-4012 GCA_964351485.1 uncultured Halioglobus sp. | reverse complement strand
GCTGTGATGGTCGGCACCCTGTTCGTTGATGACGCGCTCGAAGCCGCGCTGCCACTTGTCCAGGTGATACGCCACGTCGGGCAGGAAGTAGGTATAGCCACCGTCGCGCTTGCGCATCACGCGATCCTTGTCGTCGCCGAAGGTGGTGGTGCGCAGCCACAGGGCGTCGTCCTGCTCATAGCAGTGGCCGTTGGCCAGCAGTTTCTCGACCGTGGCTTCCACCTTGCCCGAGTCGTACAGCGACGATTCGAGGAAGTAGACGTCGAAGTCGACGCCGAAGGCCTTCAGGTCCAGATCCTGCTCGCGGCGCAGGAATGCCACCGCGAACTCACGGATGGCGTCGAGATCGTCGATGTCCCCGCTGACGGTGACTTCGCGGTCGCTCGCGGACACGGAGTCGCCCCCCGTGAAGGCCTCGGCCAGGTCGATGATGTAGTGTCCCTGATAGCCGTCCTGCGGCCAGCCGTCGGCGCCCGGCTCGATGCCCTTGCACCGCGCCTGGACCGACAGCGCGAGGTTGTCGATCTGCGCGCCGGCGTCGTTGTAGTAGAACTCGCTGCACACGTCCCAGCCGCTGGCGCTGAGCAGGCGGCACAGGCTGTCGCCGACCGCCGCGCCGCGGCCGTGCCCCACGTGCAGCGGGCCGGTGGGGTTGGCCGAGACAAACTCGACCTGTACCTTGCGCCCGGCGCCGCTGGTGTTGGTGCCGAAGGCAGCGCCGAGCTCCAGCACCTGGCCGATGACCGCGGTGCTGCTCTGTTCGCTGAGAAAGAACTTGATGAATCCGGGCCCGGCGATCTCCGTGCGCGCCACCAGCGCGCTCGCGGGCAGGGCGTCG
>CAYGOX010000344.1:0-3164 GCA_964351485.1 uncultured Halioglobus sp. | reverse complement strand
CGAAGGCAGCGCCGAGCTCCATTATCTTGACGAGACCCCCACTGAGATCCACTCCCACGAGTACGCTCTTTCCCTACCCGGCGCTCTTCCGATCTGTGCGCGCCACCAGCGCGCTCGCGGGCAGGGCGTCGCAGATCAGCTGCGCCAGCTCGCGGGGATTCTTGCCCGCGGGCTTGGCCAGCGTCAGCGCGAGGTTGGTGGCCAGGTCACCGTGGCTCTTGTCGCGTGTCCGGTCGATCTTGATCTGCGCCTGGCTGGCGTCGGGGAGGACGCCGTCGGCGGTGAGTGTCTCAAGCGACTGGTGGAGCAGGGCGGTCAGTTCTTCCTTCATTGGTGGGGCGTGTTACATCCGGTTGAGTCAGTTTGTCCCGCGCCCTGTCGTTCGGCAATGCAGTCCGTGAGTGCAGGGGGGTGGGGTAAGGGGGCGCATTATCCCAAGTTGTCCGGGTGAACACCAGATGATGCGCGGTCAGAACACGTCCTGCGGATCGATGTCGATGGACCAGCGCAAGTCGGAACGCGCCGGCAACTGCTGCGCAGTTTCCACCAGCAGGTGCGCCGCCTGCTGGGCCGCTGCCCGCGTGGGTGCCCGCAGCAGGAGCTGGGCGCGAAACTTGCCGGCCCGGCGCTGCATCGGTGAGGGCAGCGGGCCGATGAGCGTGGCGCCGCTCGGCAGGGCCGCGCTGCAGGCGCTGCGCACATCGGCCAGGAAGCGCTCGCCTGTTTCGGCGTCGCGGCAGTCGCTGCGCACGATCACCAGCTGTCCCGCCGGGGGCAGGCCGGTCGTCTGGCGCTGCACGAGCAGGTCCGAGGCCAGTTCGCTGAACGAGCGGGTCAGGAAATCGCACAGCAGCGGGTGATCCGGGTAATGGGTCTGGATAATGACGCGGCCATCATCGCCGGCGCGGCCCGCGCGTCCGGCCACCTGCGTGAGGAGCTGCACGATGCGTTCCTCCCCGCGAAAGTCCGCACTGAACAGCAGGGCATCGGCGTCGATCACTGCGACCAGCGCCACCGAGGGAAAATGGTGGCCCTTGGTAAGCATCTGCGTGCCCAGCAGGATGCAGGGGTCGCCCCGGTTGATGTCCGTGACCAGCGATTGCATCGCGTCGCGGCTCTGCATGGAATCGCTGTCCACGCGGTAGACCGGCCAGTCGGCGAAACGCTGGCGCAGGAACTCCTCCGTCTGCTCCGTCCCCAGCCCCTGCGTCAGCAGGGTGCCGCCGTGGCACTCGGGGCACCGGTGGGGCAGGCTGTGCACCCGCGCGCAGTGGTGACAGCGCAGCTGCCGCTGCCGGCGGTGCACGGTCAGGCGCGCGTCGCAGGCTGTGCACTGCGCGATCCAGCCGCAGTCGTGGCACTGCAGGGTCGGGGCGAAGCCGCGCCGGTTGAGAAACAGCAGCGCCTGCTTGCCCGCCCGCAGCGTTTCCTCCAGCGCCGCGATCAGCGGCTCCGAGAGTCCGGCCTGCAGCGGGATCTTGCGCACATCGCGCAGCGACAGGTCCGGCAGCGCGGCGCCCGTGGCGCGCCGCGTCAAGCGCAGGTGGTGGTAGCGCGAGCGGGTGGCGTTGTAGATCGTCTCCAGCGAGGGCGTCGCACTGCCGAGCACGATGGGCACGTCGTGTAACTGGGCGCGCTTGACCGCGACATCGCGGGCCGAGTAGCGAAAGCCGTCCTGCTGTTTATAGGACGCGTCGTGCTCCTCGTCGACAATCACCAGCCCTGGCCGCGCCAGCGGGGTGAAGACCGCCGAGCGCGTCCCCAGCACAATGTGCGCCTGCCCCGAGCGCGCCTGCTCCCAGGCGCGGTAGCGCTGGGCCTCCGTCAGGCCCGAGTGCAGCACCACAATTTCGGCATCGAAGCGCGCTTCGAACCGTGCCTGTGTCTGCGGCGTCAGCCCGATCTCCGGAATCAGCACCAGCGCCTGTTCCCGCCGCGCCAGGCATTGCGCGATCAGTTGCAGGTAGACCTCGGTTTTACCGCTGCCGGTCACCCCTTCCAGCAGAAAGCAGGCGAAACCGCCGAGCGCGTCCGATACCTGGCCTACCGCCTGGGCCTGCTCCGCATTCAGCGAGAGCCCCGCGCGACTGGTCGCCTCCGTGGCCGGCGTGGCGATATGGCAGCGCTGCGCCAGTTGTTTGTCTTCCAGCTGTTTCAGCACCGCCGCGCTGATGCCCTGCGCTTTCAAGGAAGCGGCTGCCACCGCATCGTGTTCGCGCAGCAGCGCCAGTGCCTGCGCCTGGCGCGGTGAGCGCCCCAGCGCATCCGGCGGCAGGCCGTGGGCGCGCGTCGTCAGGCGCCAGGCCGGCACCGCGACCGGCTCCGCCGTCTTGCCGTCGCGCAGACGTTTGGGAAACAGCGCGCTGAACACCTCCCCGGGCGGGTGGTGGTAGTACTGCGCCGCCCACTGCGCAAGCGCCAGCATGGACTCGTCGAGCAGCGGCTGTTCGTCCAGCACCGCCACCGCCGGCTTCAGCGCGTCAGTCGGCACCTCGCTCTGCGTGGCAACCTCCACCAGGTACCCCGTCACCTCGCGCCGCCCGAACGGCACCCGCAGCCTCACCCCCGGCCGCAACTGCGCGGCCGCCGCCGCGTCCATGCCGGTCGGCGGCAGATAGTCAAACCACCGGCGCAGCGGAGACGGAATGGCCAGCCTGAGAATTGTCATGAACGTGTGGATTCGGATGCAGCGGATGAAGCGGCAGTGTAGCAAACCCGCGCTGCCTGCCCCCATCGAATCCGGTTCTGTGAGGTCGCCACAGAGAATCCGGCACAGTGTCGAGTGGTTTCCGCCCGAGGGGCGCCGCACACGGACGTGGGCCGCCATGGATGGCGGCCCCCGAGCCTGCACAGGGATGTGCGCTTTTTGGCGTCCCTCGGGCGGGAGCCACCCCTCTTTGTCAGGTTGTCTGAGCCCCCAAAACCGAGCCAAATCAGCCCCTTGCTTCTCCCCCGCCGTCTGGTAAGATGCCCGACCCGAATTTTGACCGGCCCGACGCCGGCATCATTAATTACCCACGAGGTCCCGTGCCCGGCAGATGATCGGGTGGCGGCACTAGGCCAAGGAGCAACAGGGAAATGAAAGCAGATATCCACCCCAAGTACGAAGCGATCACCGCGAAATGCAGCTGCGGTAACGTGATCAAGACAGCCTCCACGCTGTG
>CAYGOX010000343.1:0-4021 GCA_964351485.1 uncultured Halioglobus sp. | reverse complement strand
TGCACGCGATGCTGCACGACGATTGCCAGATCGAGTTCTACGGGCCGCCTTCGAGTCCCTACGCCGGGGACTACAAGGGCAAGGAAATCTGCAAAAAGTTTTTCGACGACGTACAGAACGACGTCGTGATTCACACGTTTACGCAGGATGAATTTATCGCCGGTGAGACGCAGGTGGCGGTTGTCGGCCACCTCACGCTGACCGCGGTGGCAACCGGTCGCACCTACGACTCGGAGTACGCACACATTATCGACGTGCGCGACGGCAAGTGGATCAGGTTCAGGGATTTCGCAGACACGGCCACCGTTGCCCACGCGTTCATGGATACAACGACGCCCACGGTCGAGTAGCGCGCGAAAAGCGCGCTACTTCATCTTGAAACGCAGCGGCAGGCTGTCCAGACCGTAGTTCAGGAGACCGCCCGTCTGCCGGCACGGCTCGCCGGCGCCCGGGTGAATTGCCGCGACACGGTCGAGAATGCCGTTGAGCAATTTGTCGGCCTCCATGCGCGCCACCATGTGACCCATGCAGTGATGGATACCGTGACCAAAGGTCAGATGTTGGCGGATGTTCGACCGGTTGAGAATGAACGCATCGGGATCTTCAAACACCGACGGGTCGCGATTGGCCGCAGCAAAAAACACCGCGACCCAGTCACCGGCGCGAATCAGTGAGCCGCCGACCTCGGTATCACTTTCGCAAATGCGAAACAGGCGCTGCGGTGGTCCATCACGACGCAGGCTCTCTTCCATGAAGGGTCGCACGAGTGAACGGTCGGCCTGCAAGGCGTTGAACAGATCGGGACGCTCGAGCAGCGTCGCCACCAGGTTGCCGAGAAAATACACCGTGGTCTCGGCGCCGGCCACGGCCAGCGTAATACAAAAACGTATCACCTCTTCCGGTGTCAGGCGGCTGCCCTCGTGGCTGGACTGGATGAACGCGGTCATCAGGTCGTCCGGTACGGACTTGCCCTGCTCGATATCGCGGTAGCGCGCGCCGACGGCTTCGGCGTAATACGCAGCGATTTCAGCGTTCGAGGCGTTGCGCTGCGCCGGGGTAAAGTCTGCAGTCACCATGAACGCGTTGCCCCAGCCGCGCAGCAGCGGCCAGTCCGCATCGGGTGTGCCGATCAACCGGGCGAGAAAACGCGCCGGCACCTCGACCGCAAACGTCTCCATGAAATCCATCTCGGTATCGGCCAGTCGCTCGAACATGCCGGCGACCGTCTGCTCGGCCCAGGGCGCCACATCCTCGATCACCCGCTTGGGCGTGAAAGCTTTTTGCGCGATGGCGCGAAGACGGGTGTGCTCGGGTCGATCGTGGTTCACCAGCATCAACGTGGGCGCCGACGACGCCTCCTGCATGGGATCACGCGAGGAAAATACCTCGTGGTTGCGCGCCACCGCCGCGACGTCCTCGTAGCGCACGATAGCCCAGGCCGGGTGCGGCTCATCTTCTCCGGGAATCGTGCCCGGCGGAAAATCGAGCAGACCGAACTGGGGCGGGTGCGCGCGCAGTGCCGCATAGTGGGGATACGGATTGGCGATGACCTGGGGGCAGACCAGCCCCTCGATGCCCACCGGCTTTGCTGTCATTGGCATGGCAACCTCTAATGTGTCCTTTATATTATTGTGTCCTGTGGACACTTTATGAAAGTATCGGCCGAACGCGCTCGACTGTCAAGCGATCAGCGTGACAGGACAGGCGTGAGAGGAAGCAAACTCGGGCTCGTGTGCCCGGGGATGACTGTGGAAATCAGATCACTGCAACCCGCACGACTTCACCGGCAGCGGACGCGGAGGCCCTGATGGCATCCATGACCTGCATCGCGGCCAGGCCGTCGCGAAAGGTCGCCACCGGCACGGCGCCCGGCTCGGCGCCAGTGATAGCCCTATGCCAGGCTGTGCACAGCGCAATTGCCGGCGGCAGTTCCACCTGGAGATAGGGGTTATTGGCGTCTGCGTCGGCGGGCATCGGTGGCAGCGCGAGTTCCGCGGGGATCGGCAGTTCGCGACTGCCGTTGTGATCGAGCAGGTGCACCCTGCCCCGCGCGACGTCGAGGGTGCCCCGGGTGCCGGCGACACGCACCAGCGACGAGTGATCACCCCAGGCACCGCCGGTCTGCATCAGCACGCCCTCGGCGCCCGACTGCATCGTGAAGCGGGCCAGGTAGGTATCGTCCGCCACATTGTCCCGGTCGGAGACCACCAGGAGCTTCGCACTGACCGACGCGAAGTCGCCGAGCCACGTGCGGATCATATCGATCATGTGCGAACCGGATGCGCCCAGCCAGCCGCCGCCCGCTTCACGGTCGAACCACCACGCGGGTGTCACCGCCGACGGATCGGCCACGTAATTGACGAACTGCGAAATCGAGACGAGCCGCGGCTCGCCGATCAAGCCCTGCGCGATGGCGCGGGCGACCACAGTCCGGTCGGGCATCATGCGGAACTGGTTGCCCATCAGATGGGTCACCCCGGCCGTCTCGACTGCGGCGAGCATTCCCGCCGCCTCGACAGCATCGCGGGCAAAAGGTTTCTCGCAAAGCACATGACAACCGTGCCGCGCAGCGATCTGCACCAGCGCGGCGTGGGTAACAGGCGGCGTGGCAATGGCCACCGCAGCCGCGCCGGTATGGCGTATCGCCTCGTCCAGGTCAGTAAAACTGTGGGGAATACCGCGCCTGTCGGCACGTCGTGCGGTGCGTTGCGCATCGTTGCCGACCAACCCCTGCACCGTGAAACCGCTGGCCTGCAGCGCCGGTACCAGCACCCGCAAGCCGTGCCCGGTGCCGGCCACGACCGCAGGAATACCCTCGCCGGAACCGGTCATCGGCCCCCCGATAGAGGCGCTCTGCCCAGTGTGTAAACGCAGGGCATCCGGGTCGCCTACCGGGACATACGCTGCTGCAGCAGGGGCAGCAACTGTTCCTGTACTTTGATGGGATTCATATATTCGGCCACCCTGGCCACGCGTCCGTCCTGGATCCGGAGGATGAACACGTGGTGATTGGCAAAGGATTCACCGTTGACCAGGGTACCGCTGGAGCGCGCCTCGGCCACCAGTTTGTCGCCCTGCTCCACGACCTCGTCGATCATGTACGCCAGGGTACCGTCGAAGACCGACGCGAGCGCGCCGACCCCGGCCAGGAATTTCTCGCCGGGCACTTCACCCGAGGTCAGGGTCCAGGCGGTGAGGTCCGGCGTGACCAGCGACTCGGGCACGGCACCGGCGGCAACGGCCGCGAGGAAGGCATCGGCCAGGCGGGCGTTAGCTGACGGCATCGGTATCTCCTGCTTTCCTGTCGTGGTCCACTGCCTCGTCCATGCCTGTGACCGGCAGGGCCACGGCGGCTTTACCGCCGATGCCTTTCAGCAACCGGCCCAGGATGTCGGCGCCGGTAATCACGCGATGCGTATCGCCGGTCCACACCACGATGATATCGAGGTCCAGCACATCGTCGTCATCGGCGTGGGTTTTCTGCAGCTGCTTGAGCTTCTGCATGGCCTGCCCGAGCGTCGAATCGAGATCTTCGATAATGAGCGGTCGATGACAGAAGGTATAGGGATCCGGCGGCGTGGCATCGAGCAGCGCGGCGCGCAGGAAGCCGTCGGCATCCATCACCAGACGGGGCGTGTTGTCTTCATCGACCAGTGTCACCCACTTGTGCCCCGAACGGTTAACCTGCTTCACGAAGTCGTCGAACTCCGGTTGGCCAGGCTCAGGAAGCAGGGGCAAATCGAGCTTGCAGGGGCGCGCGATAATGCTGTCCGGGTCCATCGCCTCGCCCTCTTCCGACACCGGCACCTCGTCGACGGTCAGGAAGTTCAGGGCGCCCACACCCTCCACGTGCACCACCTCGGCCTCGTCGGCTTCGACGTGGGCACTGATCAGCGCCTTGAGTTCACGTTCGCGAAAATACGTGATGCCCTCTTTCCCGAGCCAGCCGTCGAGAATCAGGCCGGTGGGCTTTGCCACCGGCAGCAAAAGCATTTTGTAGAACACGATCACCGGTGAAAGA
>CAYGOX010000342.1:3723-4030 GCA_964351485.1 uncultured Halioglobus sp. | reverse complement strand
CTACCACTTCAAGGGCAAGGACGAGATCATCGCCGAGCTGTTCGGCCAATACGAGCACGCCATCAGCAATACGCTGACGGCGCCCATTGAAAAGCCGATCAACGAGACAGCCGGCAGTGTCGAGGACAACTGGTACTACCTCTACGTGGTCATGGAGGAGATGTACCAGTACCGCTTTCTCTATCACAACCTCGACAACCTGCTGCATCGCTATCCGGATATCAAACGCAGCTTCAGACGCCTGCTGCAGCTCAAGCGCGCCGCCCTGTACGCAATCTGCCAATCACTGCTGGAACAGGAAGTCATC
>CAYGOX010000342.1:0-3713 GCA_964351485.1 uncultured Halioglobus sp. | reverse complement strand
ACTGCTGGGCCTGGTGGACAACATGACGCTCAACCTGACCTTCTGGTTCAACTACGAGTCGCTGCTGCGCGAGGAGCGCGACCCGCAAATTACGATTCACCAGGGCGTCCTCCAGCTGCTCACCATGGTCGCGCCCTATCTCGGGGAAGCGCAATTGAGCTTCTACCGCGATTGCCAGACGATTTATGCGGATATGTTGTCCGGCCACGACTGAGGCCAATTTTCACCGCCAACTGCGTGCCAGATCGTGTCGTTCTGCTATGATTGCGTCGACTGGTTACATCCATTTCCCGGCGCGACGCGCCATTCACAACACAGGAAGCACGCAGATCATGACTATCAAAGTCGGCGACAAAATCCCAGCCAGCACCCTCAAGACCATGGGCGACGAAGGTCCGAAGGACATCACGACTGACGAAATTTTTTCCGGCAAAAAAGTCCTGCTGTTCGCCCTGCCCGGCGCATTTACACCCGGCTGCAGCATGGCCCACCTGCCCGGTTACGTGGCGACGGCGGACAAGATCAAGGCGGCGGGCGTCGACACCATTGCCTGCCTGTCGGTTAATGACGCTTTTGTCATGGATGCCTGGGGCAAGGCGCAAAACGCCGAAGAGATTCTCATGCTGGCCGACGGCAATGGCGATTTCACCGAAGCCGTGGGCCTGGTGCTCGACGGAACAGGTTTTGGCATGGGCAAGCGCAGCCAGCGCTACGCCATGCTCGTCGAAGACGGCGCTGTCACCCACCTCAATGTCGAAGAGGGTCCGGGCGTAGACGTCAGCTCCGCTGAAAACATGATGGCCAACCTGTAATCAAAAGCACCTCGGGGCTCCCGTCGGGGCCCCTCTCCTGCCTCGCTAGGTGACCAGCACGTAGCAGACGCTGCTGATCACCACAGCGCCTATCAGGTTCAACATTACACCCTCACGCGCCATGCGCGCGGTGGTCAGCAAACCACTGCCGAAGACAACTGAATTGGGCGCTGTCGCCACCGGCAACATGAAGGCGCAGCTCGCACTCATCGCGGCGGGCACCATCAGCACCGCCGGTTCGATGCCGGCAGCCAGCGCGGCGGCGGCCAGGACCGGCATGAGCAGCGTGGTGCTGGCAGTGTTGGACGTCGTCTCGGTCATGAAGGTCACCACCAGGCAGACCGCCAGCAGCAGGACCAGCACGGGCATCTGGGTGAAACCTGAAAGCCACTGGCCAATCAGGTCGCTGAGCCCGGAACTGACAAACCCCTTGGCCAGGCAGATACCGCCGGAAAACAGCAGTAATACGCCCCAAGGAATCGTGCTCGCTTTTTCCCAGTTCAGCAGTCGCTCGCCGCCGCCTCGGCCACTGGGCACCAGGAACATGACCACCACGGCGATCAGGGCCACCGAAGCGTCGTTCGCCGTGGGCAGGTCAAACCAGGCGCGCCACCCGCCAAACGGTTCGCTGCGCGTAATCCAGGCCAGCGCTGTCAGCCCGAAAACCCACATCACGCGCCGCTCGTGTGTCCGCCAGGGCCCGACCGTGGGCACATCCACGACGAGCTTCCCGGTCACGCTGCGCGTGAGATACAGCGCCATGAGCGGGACCATGACCAGCACCACCGGCAGCGCCCAGCCCATCCACTGCGAGAAGCTGATCGATTGTCCGGTCGTCTCCTTGTACACCTGCATGAAAATCAGGTTGGGCGGTGTACCGATCGGCGTCCCGATACCGCCGACACTCGCCGCGTAGGCAATCCCCAGCAACAGCGGCGCTGCCAGGCGCTGCTTTTCGTTGGTCGCTTCCAGCGTGGCCAGCGCAACCGGCAGCAGCATGAGCGTGGTGGCGGTATTGGATATCCACATGCTCAGCACCGCGGCGGCGGCCATGAAGCCCATCACCAGGCGCCGTCCGCTGGAAGCGCCGAACAGGCGAACCATGCCCAGCGCGATCCGGCGGTGCGCACCCGAATGCTCCATCGCCTTGGACAGCAGAAATCCGCCAAGCAACAGCAGGATCAGCGGGGAACCGTAGGCCTGCCCCACCTCGGCCGGCGTCAGCACAGCCGTCATCGGCAGGACGGCCAGCGGTAGCAGGGAAGTCACCGGAATAGGAACCGGCTCGAACACCCACCAGACAACACACAGCACCGCGACAAATGCGACGATGGACTTGGCCTCGTCGTAACCTACCCACTGGCAGGCCAGTGCGGCCAGCATCGCGAGCAATGGGCCGGCTGCCAGGGCAAGGGTATGCATAGTCGTGACTGTCCCGTGTTCAAACCAGCCCCGAGTGTAGCGTATTGAAAGCGGCTGCCAACCGTTTACACTCGGGCGTATGAATTCAGCCGTCCCATCCCAGCTGGTCGACGATTTCGGCCGCACGGTCGATTACGTGCGCCTGTCCGTCACGGATCGCTGCGATTTCCGCTGCGTTTACTGCATGTCCGAAAACATGACGTTCGCGCCCAAACCGGCAGTACTTTCGCTCGAGGAACTGTACGAGGTCGCCCGCGCCTTCGTTGCGCTGGGCGTGCGCAAACTCCGACTGACCGGTGGCGAGCCGTTGATTCGCACCAACATCCTCAGCCTCATCGAAAAAATCGGGAAGCTCGAAGGTCTCTCACAGCTGGCGCTGACAACCAACGGTTCGCAGCTCCAGCGCATGGCAGAGCCGCTGCGGGACGCCGGCGTCAACCGGCTCAATATCAGCCTGGACAGTCTCAACCCGCGCAAATTTCGCAACCTCACCCGACACGGCACGCTCGACCAGGTTATCAGCGGTATCGACAGCGCGGTGGCCGCCGGTTTTCCCGTGATTCGACTGAACGCGGTCATTCTCAAAGGCCGCAACGATGATGAGGTCAATGATCTGGTCGACTTCGCGATCGAGCGCGGCATCAATATCGCCTTTATCGAGGAAATGCCCCTCGGGGCGATCAGCGAACACGACCGGGCGCTGAGCTTCTGCAGCTCCGCCGAACTGGTTGAGATGATCGGGGCACGTCACGCCCTGAGCGCTCTGGGCGATCCCGACGGCGATGCCGGCCCCGCGCGCTACTACCAGTGCGAGGGCACCTCTACCCAGGTCGGCTTCATTTCGCCCCACAGCAATAATTTCTGCCACCTGTGCAACCGGGTGCGCGTGACCGCCGAGGGGCGACTGCTGCTGTGCCTGGGCAATGAGCACTCGGCCGACCTGCGCGCGGTGCTGCGCGAGCCCGACTACACCCCGGCCTCGCTGGAACAGGCCATTCGCGCGGCGATGACGCTGAAACCGGAACGTCACCACTTCGACCTGGACGAGGAACCGCAGATCGTCCGCTTCATGAACACCACGGGAGGCTGACCCCGATCGGCCTGTGTTCGGGGTACGTATCGCGTACAATAGCGACCCCGACAAGAGGTTGACCTGGTGCATACACAAGATTTCCCCCAGCTGGCGTCCATCGAGCAGATCGAGGCGGGCTTTGAATCCTTCGGCTACATCTGCAGTCGCAAAATCGCGACCGCCGTGTTTCTCGCGTTCCAGTTGCGCAAGCCCGTGCTGGTGGAGGGCCCGCCCGGGGTCGGCAAGACCGAGCTGGCCAAAACCACCGCGCTGCTGCTCGAAACTCCGCTGATCCGTCTGCAATGCTACGAGGGGCTCGACGAAGCCAAGGCGCTGTACGAGTGGAAATACGGCAAGCAGCTGCTGTACACGCAGGTACTCAAGGAAAAGCTCGGAGATCTCCTGCA
>CAYGOX010000341.1:1684-4032 GCA_964351485.1 uncultured Halioglobus sp. | reverse complement strand
TCGCCAGGTTGGCCATGGTCTCGAAAGCGGCGATGTACTCGGGCCGGCAGTCGGGATAGCCCGAGTAGTCCACGGCGTTCACCCCGATAAAGATATCGTGGGCGCCCAGCACCTCCGCCCAGCCCAGGGCGATGGCCAGGAACACGGTGTTGCGCGCCGGCACGTAGGTGACGGGGATACCCTCGGTAGCCTCCTCGGGGACAGCGATATCGGTGTCGGTCAGCGCCGACCCGCCGATGCTGTCGAGGTTGAGTTTCACCACCTTGTGCTCGACATCGCCCAGCGCCGCGGAGACCCGCTCGGCAGCGGCCAGCTCGGCGCGGTGACGCTGGCCGTAGTCAAAGCTCAGCGTGTAGCAGGCGTAGCCCTGCGCACGCGCCTCGGCCAGCACAGTGGTGGAATCCAGGCCGCCAGACACGAGGATGACGGCGCGTTTGGGTTCAGTCATGTCCGTCAGTGCCCCGGCTCATCATTCCACAACAGCTTGTGCAACTGCAGCTGCAACCGCACCGGCAGATTGTCCGCCAGGATCCACTCGGCCAGCTCGCGGGCGGGCAGCTGCCCGTGACTGGGCGAGAACAGAATGTCGGACACGCGCCCGTCCAGGGCGTACTCGTCGATCTTGAAGCGCGCCCACTCGTAGTCCTGCCGGTCACAGATCACGAATTTGACCTGGTCGTGCGCCTGCAGGCGTTCGATATTGCTGTAGTCGTTGCGCGCGGCCTCGGCGGAAGCCGGGGTTTTCAGGTCCAGCACGGTCACCACGCGCAAATCCACCGCCGCGGTGCTCATGGCGCCGCTGGTTTCCAGCGACACTTCGTAACCGTCGTCACACAACCGCGTCAGCAATGCCGCACACTGCGGCTGGGCCAGGGGCTCCCCGCCCGTGACCGTCACAAAACGCGGCGCATAGCCGGCGACGGTCTGCGCGACGTCGTCCACAGAGCGCAGCTCGCCGCCGCTGAACGCGTAGGCGGTGTCACAGTAAACACAGCGCAGCGGGCAACCGGTGAGTCGCACAAAAACGGTCGGCAGACCGACAGTGCGCGCCTCGCCCTGCAGGGAGTAAAAAATTTCGGTGATGCGCAGAGCATCACCGGACTGGGAAAGATTCGCAGCCACGGGACGCGGCTCAGTAGTTCTCGGCGATGAAATCCCGGGCCAGCTTCGCCACAGCCGGGTTGCTGCTGCCGTACTGCTCCAGCACGAGATCAAGGTACTCCCGCGCCTTCTGGCGGTTGCCCTTCATGAACTGGACGGTGCCCAGCTTGTACAGCGCATCGGCTGCCTTGACGTGCAGCGGATACTCGCTGAGCAGCAGTGCGAACGCCTGGCGGGAGGATTCGAGGTCCGGCGGCTCTTTCACCAGGAACAGCTCACCCAGCCAGTAGTTGGCGTTGGGGGCAAACTTGCCGTCGGGGAACTCGTCAAGAAACACTTCGAACGCCGGGATTGCTTCGCCGAAGCGACGGCTGATCACGAGGTCGTACGCCGCCTGATACGCCGCAGCTTCGCCGGGCTGCTCATCGCCAGACGCCCTGCCCTCACCCTTCGGCGGAATCACCACGGGGGCCTGCGTAACAGCACTGCCGCTACTGGCGGAAGAGCCCGTGGCGAGTTCGCTCAGACGGCGATCGATATCCTGATAGCGCTCGCGATTTTGTTCCTGCAACCGGCGAATCTCGAAGCCCTGCTCCTCAACCTTCCCGTTGAGCCGCATCACTTCCTGCTGCAGCTGCTGCAACTGAAAAAACAGGTTGCCCAGGTTGGGCCCGCCCGTCCCGCCAACCGCTGCAGTCGGCGCGGCCGCCGCCGGAGGGGAAGGGTTGCCATCAATGCTGTAGCTGGTCGCGGGCGCACCGTAGGTTGTAGAAGGATACGCCTGCACGGGGCGCGCGGTGTAGGGATCGGCTGAGCGCGGTACTTCACGGCCGGACGCTTCGCGCGCGGCGCGCTCGGCCTCGACATCCACGTAATCCTGGGCCGCTGCCATAAAGCAGAACGGGCTGGTCGCAATGACCAGCCCGCCTGCCAGAAGCCTCTTCTGAAGAACTCGCATAGGCGAACAGTTACTTCAGTTCGACGCGGCGGTTCTGTGACCAGCTCGACTCGGAGGAACCGTAGGCCACGGGACGCTCTTCGCCATAGCTCACGCTTTCGATCCGGTAGGAACCGATACCGTTGGCCACCATGTAGTCGCGCACGGAATTGGCGCGGCGCTCACCCAAAGCGATGTTGTATTCGCGGGTGCCGCGCTCGTCGGTGTGTCCCTCCAGGCGCACGTTGCGATCGGTGCGCTGCAGCACGGCTATGTGCGCGTCGAGGGCGGCGATCGCCTGGCGTGTCAG